>CANRKV010000248.1 GCA_947631305.1 uncultured Jeotgalicoccus sp. | reverse complement strand
AAAACAATTTTACGATGTGCTGCTAGATTCGTACGATGAACATCCGCGTATGATTTTACTGTCGTCACACCACATTGAAGAAGTAGAACCATTATGTGAAAAAATTGCTATTATCGATAATAATACACTGATGCATTACGAAGAGACTGACGTGCTGAAAAATAACGGAGTGCATATTAGCGGAACAGCAGAAGCAGTACGTGCCGTAATTGGCAGTAAGCGGGTCCTTGAAGAACGCAAACTCGGCAAACAGCTTAATGTCATGCTGGATGCACCGCTGACAGATGAATTAAAACGCGAGGCTGAGCAGGCCGGCGTTATGATAGAAAAAGCCCCATTCCAGGATTATCTCGTTAATTTAACTACAAAGGAGGCGGAAACAAATGAACACGCTTAAAGGACCTTTTAAAGTTGTCTCTAAAGAAATGAGACTGACATTTTATATTAATGCGTTTCTGACAATCGCATTATTCGCCCTGTATATATTTCTCAGCACAAAAACAGACTCTAATGAATTATTAGGTGTAATATTCGGCCCATTTTATGTAGTGTTCCTCGCTTATCCATTTGTATTTTTTAAAGCTTATAAATATATACTGGCACTCGGCGGAACACGTAAGCAGTTTATGATCTCGGCAATTACTGCTTCGATGATACATCTTATTGGCGCAACAGTACTGTTAAACGTTCTTCATCTGCTTGGTGAGTCATTATTCCAGACCGGATATAATTTCCATATGGCCGATATACTTGCTGATCCAAATGCCGCAATGTACTTCTGGGTTGATTTCCTGTGGCTGTTTATCCTGTTAGGAATTGGGATGTTTGCCCAGGTTATATACTTCAATCTCGGTGCACCCCGCACATTAATTTTAGGCGCAATCATAATACTCGGCTCAGTAGCAGCATATTTCTTTATGGATTTAACACCGCTGTTTGAATTTATTATTCAGGAGCACCTGCTGTTCCTTCACCTGTCTGCACTGATTTCATTAATCCTGATTGCAGTCTCGTACTTCATGATGAGAAATGCACCACTTGAACGCGGTGACAGAAAAATATTTAGAGTCAGCACTGTAAACTAATAACGAAAGAACACTTACTGCTTAATGCAGTAAGTGTTCTTTTTTAATTTCGAAGAATGTTTCGTCTATAACTGTTTCGATTAATTTGACCTTCTTGTAATAATCATTGACGCTTTCCTCGAGACCGCTTTGATCAACCGGCACAGAAGCTGTTAACAATGAGGTTCTTTTCTCTTTGCTCTCCGGTATTATTTCCTGCAGCCTCCTGTTAAATGCTGCTGAGAAGTTATTTTTATTCTCTATAAATTTATCGTATCCCGGAATGTCCTGAAGTTGATTACGCGGTTTATAAGGATTCGTTTCAAAACGAATTCCGATATCCTTTATAGTGTTCCTGCTCTCTCCGAGTAAATTAATATAAGTATCGATATGAATATAAAATGTTTCTTCGAGTCCGGTTACTTCAAATGATTCTGCTGACTTCCAATTCGGTTTCGATATTAAAAACAGGAAATTATTACGCCCGGCACCGCCGACTTCGCCCCATTCAATATCAAAGTGCTTTTCATCTTTAAATTTCTCAAAGAGAATCTTCTGCCAGCAAATCTTCCTTTGCACAGTATCCATAGAAATCCCTTCAGTCAGAGCTTTTACGGGATGCTTAACAGGTGTGTAAAATCCACTGAGTTTCTCTTTAAAATCTTCAAGCAGACGGTTCAGTGATTCGTTATTAACACTCATATTATCATTTAAAAATGAGCTGTAATGTACACCGATAAACTTCGAACTGCCCGGCAGTACTGTCGAATCCAGTGTTAAAAATATAAAATGGAATTCTGCCGCTTCTAAATTCAATCGTGTCAAAATTCTCTTCTGAGCCGTTTTAGATTCATAACGGATCGTCTGTTCAATTCCTTCACCGGTTCCCAGCTTGTTTTCTATTACAATAATTTTCGGCACCTGTTCCTCCATTTCATATATAACCATGTCCGGAGTACCAATCTGTTTGCCAAGACCCATACGATTTATTACTTTGTAATTATAAATGTTATCGATCTTCACATCTGCCGATGCCAGGAATTGATTCAGACAATGTCTTGAATCCTCAAAACAATTCTTGAGGAAATCTGATATGACATCTTCTCTGTAAAATATATTCAATGCGTCAAATGCATTCATGCTGCTGCCTTCTTTACGTTTAATAATATTATTTTACAACATTATTGATGAACAGTATTTATATATTAAATCGATATATTATTTAATAGTGATTTCGATGTCAATTAGAGTAAATACAAGAATAATCACCTTAAGGCACCTAAAATGAACGAGATTAACAAATATCACAGCATCTTGCTCATCTTCTATTTAAATAAAACCCTCATTGAAGCAATTATGCTCCAATGAGGGTTAAAATATCATATTATTATTTATCTCTAACTGTTTTTAATGCTGTGCTCCATGCAATAACTTCACTCAG
>CANRKV010000247.1 GCA_947631305.1 uncultured Jeotgalicoccus sp. | reverse complement strand
AACTGCGGGACTGGTATGAGCGGGTATCATACGTACCCTGTATCCTGAACACGAAAATCTTTATTAAACAAAAAAATCCCTCCGGAAGCTTTCCGGAGAGATTCAGTATATTAATCGTCCAATTCTTTATCTTTACTGCGTTCAATTTTTAATCTTGCAGTTTCTTGAGTTTCAACTTCAGAGCCTGTTTCATCTCGTTTCAGTTCGTTAAGAATTGTCAGCTGGTACGGTTCAACATCGGAGTGGAAGGCACTTCTTGCAATAAGATGTGCGCCGACAGGTGCAGAAATGAAGACGAAAAGTACAGCTAATATTAACTGTGTATCGATTTCTGCATGGTAGTAAGCAAAGTATATGAATACTCCTATCAGTGTCATTCCAACACCGAGCGTCGAACTTTTTGAAGCTGCGTGCAATCTTGTGTATGTATCCGGAAGACGGATAACACCGACTGCAGCGACTACTGTGAAAAAGGCACCGGCGATTAAGAAAAGTGTGATCAGACTAACTATTATTATCTCTGTCATTTTCAATAATCACACCTTTCTCCAGGAATTTGGCAAAGCCGATAGTTGCGATAAATCCGATCATACCGATCAGCATAATAACAACGAGCAGGTATGATGTATCAAGTACCATGGATACAAGTCCAATCATTCCCATCAGCGTTACACCGAAAGCATCGAGCGTAATCACTCTGTCGTGCAGTGTCGGTCCTTTAAGCACTCTGTAAATCATACCGAGCATCGAAAATGCAAATGCAATGATACAGATGATTACTAGTATATCGATAAAGTTTGTCATGGTTTAGCCACCTCTTTTATTACATTTTCAAAAGAAGTTTTAATGTTAGCAATTTCTGCATCAGCATCGTCCATATCGAGGCCGTGAATATAAATAATTGAATAGTCTTCAGAAATAGCTACCACTACTGTACCGGGTGTTAATGTAATCAGGGTGGACAGCAGTGCGACTTCCCATTCTTCTTCAAGGTCATTCGGGTAAGCGTAGAATCCCGGATGAATATCAATTTTAGGTGCCATTACGATACGTACTACATCGATGTTGGCTTTTACCAATTCAATGATAAAGATGAAAAACAGACGCACCATCCAGTACAGACGCTTCAGATAGAAACGGCCGGGCAGGAACCCTCGTAAAATGTAAACTGCAACCAGACCGATAATAAATCCGGTAACAAATGTTCCCACTGTAAATTCAGCATTCATGAACATCCATAGAAATGCTAAAACGATGTTAATTAAAAGTTGAAATGACAATTATTCCACCCCCATCAAATAGTTAGAGTATGAAGACGGGTTGTAGAATGATTCTGCCGCCATTTCAAATATAGGGAATAAGAAATCAGCTGATAGACCGAATACAGTTGAGACAATTACAAGGCCGACAGCCGAGAACAGCAATTTGTCTGATTTGATATTTTTAAGCTCAATCGGCTCAGCAGGTTCGCCCCAAAATACTTTGATAAATATTTTCATAATACTGTATAATACGATCAGACTTGACAGCAGCACGATAATTGCAGCGATGGCATGACCGTTATCGAATGCAGATTCTACGATAAATAATTTACCAAAGAAGCCCGGGAACGGCGGTACACCTGCAAGTGAAAGACTGGCGATAAAGAATGTCCAGCCGACAACAGGATGCTGTTTGATTAATCCGCCAAGATCAGCTGCATCGTTTTTTCCTGTCCGGTAAATAATAAACCCTATAAGCAGGAACAGTGCTGCTTTAATAATCATATCGTGGATTAAGTAATACATTGCGCCTACAGTACCGGCATAATCCATCATCGAGAATCCAACGATAATAACGCCGATTGCAATCATAATGTTATAAATAATAATTTGTTTCATATCCGTGTAAGCAAGAGCGCCGATACATCCTGCAACGATAGTCAGAAGAGCCATCAGAAGCAGTACCTGATGTGTAAATGCAGCGTCGTTCGTAAAGAACAGTGAAAATGTTCTCGCGATTGCATACACACCAACTTTAGTCAGTAACGCACCGAATAGTGCAATTACCGGTATAGGCGGTGCTTTATATGAACCCGGCATCCAGAAGTAGAGCGGGAAAAGTCCGGCTTTCGTCGCGAATACGAAAATGAAAACGACCGCAATGATTGTCATAATTGCCAGATTTCCATCGTAATTGGATAACTTAATATGAATATCAGCCATGTTCAATGATCCTGTAACTGAATACAGATAAGCCAGACCAACGAGGAAGAAGTTAGATGATACAACGTTAACAACGAGATATTTAAACCCTTCCTGCAGCTGAATTTTACGGCTGCCGAGCGTGATTAATACATATGATGCCAAGAGGAACACTTCAAAGAAGACGAACATGTTGAAAATGTCTCCTGTAGTGAATGCTCCGTTAATACCTGTAATCATAAACATAATCATTGGATAGTAATAATATTTTTCTCTCTCATATCCAATAGACTGGAATGAATAAATAACAACGAAAAACATTACGATTGCTGTTGTT
>CANRKV010000246.1 GCA_947631305.1 uncultured Jeotgalicoccus sp. | reverse complement strand
TGTCGTCGCCAGAGGCGATAAAAAACTCTCAGTAGAAATCGAGCATGATTTCGATGAAATTAACGTTGACTTCAGATTTGTAAACGGCGAAGAATATATTTCAACGCTGCAGCATTTTACCGGTTCAAAAGACCATAATGTAAAAATGCGCCAGATCGCAAAAGCGCGCGGCGAGAAAATCAGTGAATATGGTGTTGAGACCCCGGACGGTGTAAAAACGTTCAACTCGGAAGAAGATTTTTATAAATACTTCGATCTGCCGTATATACCGCCGGCGATGCGTGAAACGGGTAAAGAGACCGACATCGATGTCGCGGAAATCGTCAAACCTGAAGATATTAAAGGCGACCTTCATATGCACACAGTCTACAGTGACGGCGCATACAGCGTGCGCGATATGGTGGAAGCGGCACGCAAAATAGGCTACGATTATATCGTAATTACCGATCATTCGAAAAGCCTGCGCGTTGCGAACGGCTTGAGTGACGAACGTCTTCTTGAACAGCTTGCGGAAATTAGAGCAATCGATAAGGAATACGACGATATTGACGTATACAGCGGAATTGAAATGGATATTTTAGCCGATGGTACACTTGATTATTCAGATGAGATTCTCAAGCAGCTGGATTACGTCATTGCAGCCATTCATTCGAGTTTTCAGCAGTCTGAAGAAGATATTATGCACCGCCTGAAATCAGCGATGGATAATCAATATGTCCGTCATATTGCACACCCCACGGGACGCTTAATCGGTGTGCGTGACGGGTACAAGGTTAATATGGAAGAATTGTTCCAGTATGCGAAACAAACGAACACCGTCCTCGAAATTAACGCCAACCCGCAGCGCCTCGATTTATCGAGCGATGTCATTGCCAACAGAGGCGTCATGTTCACGGTAAATACGGATGCGCACCATACCGACCACTTTGATTTTATGAAATACGGAGTCGCAACGCTGCAAAAAGCATTCGTGAAAAAATCACAGGTATTGAACACATTAACAAGAGAAGAATTTAAAGCATTTATTAATAAAAGTAAGCAGAGTGATATAAATGAATGATAAGACATTCACCAAATTGGAATTCGATAAAATTCTCGAATCCGTCAAAGCATTCGCAGTCAGTGATCAGACGAAAGAAAAATTAAATTTTTCCATCGTTGAAACTGACCTCGATACAGTAGTTAAGAATATTGAAGAATCCGATGACGCCTCATCAATGCTCCGGTACCGCCACGTTGAACTCGCTGGGATCAGCGATATTAAACCGTTTGTAAAACGCGCGGAAATCGGAAGCATATTAGGTGTGAGCGATTTTAATAAAATAAAATCATTATTAAACCGAAAGCATATGCTGCAAGGTTTAATGAACGGTTTTGAAGAAGATGAAATTTATCTGACGAACATTAAACCATATATTTCAGAACTTGAAGATATTCATTTTCTTTATAAGCGCATCACTGAAACTGTCGATGAAGTAACGGTCCTAGACCACGCATCGGCAGAACTCCTCCGCATCCGCAGAAAAATCGGCGCTGAGGAACAGAAAATCCGCGAACGATTAAATGACATCGTCAGAAAAAATCAGCGCAAACTAAGCGACAGTATTATCACGATGCGTAACGGACGCTACGTCATTCCGGTGAACGTGGATTACCGCAGCGAATTTAAAGGCATTATCCACGATTCGTCACAGAGCGGCCAGACGATTTATGTCGAACCGACAGCAATCGTTGATATGACGAATAACATTACGCGTCTAAAAGAATCCGAAGAAGCAGAAATCACAAGAATATTAAGTGCACTGACAGAACAGGTAAACGAAGTTGCGCACGATTTATATGAACATAATATAAATCTGCACCATATCGACCTCGTCTTTGCCAAAGCAAAATACGGTGCGCATATCAAAGGAACGAAACCTATTATTACCGATGATGAATCCATCCGTTTAATCGGCTCGTTTCACCCGTTAATCGACAGCGAGACCGTCGTGAAAAACGACATCGTCGTCGAACCGGAAACAAAAGCAGTCATTATTACCGGACCGAATACCGGCGGTAAAACCGTAACGATTAAAACGGTCGGCTTATCGGTCCTAATGGCACAGGCCGGCATTCCGATTCCCGCGCGTGACGGTTCATCGATTTCCGTCTTTAAAAACGTCTATGCCGATATCGGTGACGAGCAGTCGATCGAACAGTCGCTGTCGACATTCTCGAGTCATATGACAAACATCGCCGATATTTTAAAGCGTGTCGACAATGAATCACTTGTTATATTAGATGAGCTCGGTGCGGGAACAGACCCTGAAGAGGGTGCGGCACTCGCGATCAGTATTATTGAATACCTGCTCGAAAAGCAAGCAAAAATCATTTCAACGACACACTATCCGCAGCTGAAATCATTCAGCTACACACGTGAAGACGTGATTAATGCGAGTGTTGAGTTCGATGTGAGCACTTTATCGCCGACGTACAGATTATTAATGGGGATTCCCGGCAGATCAAATGCTTTCGAAATTTCCAATAAACTCGG
>CANRKV010000245.1 GCA_947631305.1 uncultured Jeotgalicoccus sp. | reverse complement strand
CAGATATTGATTACATTATAACTCCGAGCGGCAGTGCCGGCACACATGCTGGTCTGCTTATAGGAATGAGAGATAATAATATTCCAATTGTTGGTATCAGTGTTAATAATGAAAAGAGTGTACAGGAAGAAAATATCTATAAGCTGGTTCAGAGAACATCTGATTATTTAAATCTAAAAAATAAAATAGACAAGAGCTCGGTTAAAGTTTTTGATGATTATATTGGTCCCGGCTATTCCTTGCCTACGGACGATATGAAAGAAGCTGTTGAGCTATTGGCTCAAAGGGAAGGTATTTTATTGGATCCCGTATACACAGGTAAAGCTATGGCTGGTTTAATTGATCTGATTCGGCAGGGTTATTTTAAGCAGGGAGAAAAAGTTTTATTTATGCATACCGGAGGTTCGCCGGCACTATTTAATTATTCTTCATTATTCCAGTGAAATTCAAAGAAAAACCTTGGGCAATGGCCCAAGGTTTTTTTATACTGTTACAGGCTTCTCATGCTGTTCTTCAGGATAGTGCTCTGCAAGATATGCATCGCGTTCTGCCGACGTTAGTTTAGCAATACCAAATCCTGTGGCTGCTAGTATTATTGCAATAATAGGCACTGTAAAGTTCAGAATCGCAAATGGTGCGTATTCCAGCGCAGATACGCCGAGTGTCCCGTAAATGAAGACCCCGCATGTGTTCCATGGAATAAATACCGATGTCAGCGTTCCACCGTCTTCCAGTGAACGTGATAAGTTTTTAGAGTGTAAATTATTTTCAATATATGTTCTTAAAAACATTCTTGATGGTACAACAATCGAAATGTACTGCTCTGAACATGTCGCGTTCGTTGCAAAGCATGAAACGATAGTTGCTGAGATGATGCCGAGTGTTCCTTTAGCAATTTTAAGTATCTGGTTCATAATTGCGCTGAGCATACCGGTATATTCAAGAATACCTGCGAATGTCATTGCGACAATTGTCATAGAAACTGTATACATCATTTCCAGTAAACCGCCGCGGTTGAATAAATCATTCACCATTGCGTTATTCGATTCAAGAACAAAACCATTCATTAAAAATGATGCAGCTGCGCCCAGTGACTCTCCCTGGATGAAAATAGCACAGATAGTACCAAGAAAAACACCGATAACAAGTGCAGGTACGGCTTTGATTTTAAATATAATACATAAAATAACGAGACCTGGTACCAATAGAAGCCATGGACTGATGACGAAATTCTCATTCATTGATGTCATCATCATCTGGATATCTTCAGGAGACGTCGTGTTGCTGCCGATAACATTGATTCCGATAAAGAAAAATACTGTCAGTGCAACAATCAATCCCGGAACAGTCGTATAGAGCATGTGTCTGATATGTACAAATAAGTCAGTATTCGTGAGACCTGCTGCGAGATTCGTTGTATCTGACAGTGGTGACATTTTATCGCCGAAGTAGGATCCGGAAATAACGGCGCCTGCAATCATAGCTGGATTAATCCCCATACTTACACCGATTCCCATGCCGGCAACACCGATTGTCGCCATCGTAGACCAGGAGCTGCCGATAGCGAGAGAAACGATTCCGCAGATCAGACAAATCGTTACGAGGAAATATTGCGGGTTAATAATCATCAGCCCGTAATACACCATCGTCGCTACAACACCGCCGCCGATCCATGAACCGATAATCAGCCCGACCAGCATAATGATAATAACTGCAGGCAGCGCAAGACGAACTCCTTTGTACATCATTTCCTCTAAATCATTGAATTTGAAACCGCTGATAACAGCAATAATCGCTGCTGTAATCGTACCGATCATTAACGGTAAATGCGGGTCAGTCTCAAGGACAACAATTGCGTAAAGCATCGTAATGACCATAACGGTCAACGGTATCATTGCCATAAAAAAATTAAATTCTTTTTTAGATTCGTGTTCAAATAAATCTTTGTTCGCCATGTTACTCCCCCTTTGTTCACTTTATTATACATAAAGAAACCGCTTTCTCAAGTTTTGATGAGTGAAAATGCATTCATTATCTGAAAATTCATTGGCTTTAGTCTTTTCATTTATGTATAGTACAAGTTAACTAAATTGCACGAACATAAGGGGAGAAGACAAGATATGTATAAAGATGATGTCAATCCGGAAGCGAACTCAGCGCCACATCCAAAGGGAATCCCATGGAAATTCATAATTCCTTCTTTAATCGGTGTATTGTTATTTTTAATTCCCTTTCCATATGGTGATCAATGGCTTGTCGGTATCGGGGTAATGGCTGAATTTATTCAAAATACAGCAGCACCATTTCTAGTTGAATTACTGGTAATCGTGCTGGCAATTTCAGCAATTCTGTCTACATATGCCACACTGGCTAAACCTGATTGGATTACCGGGAAACCACGGTTCAAAGAATTGGTTGTCGTTCATCCATTTTGGTTAATCGTCAGAATTCTCGGAGGAATTTTTGCAGTGATGGTCTACTTTCAAGCAGGTCCCGGCTGGTTGATCAGTGACGCTTCCGGAGGGGAAGTATTAAATGGTCTCTTACCGATTCTTGCGATATGGACTCTGGTAATGGGC
>CANRKV010000244.1 GCA_947631305.1 uncultured Jeotgalicoccus sp. | reverse complement strand
ATGTTTTATTCAACAATGATGTTTGAGATTTCATAACCGAGTTCCCCCATTTCATAAGTAAATATTTCTTCCAGCGTAAGCGGCAGTATATCGTACATCAGCGGGTTGTATTTCGTTACCTTTTCTTCAAGGTTCGAAATATCTCCTTTGACGATACATGTAATAATTCTGCCTTTAACTGTCTGATGAACGACGTTTAAATCAGTAAAGAATTTATCTTCAGGCAGTTCTTTAAATGCAATCTGCAGTTTACAGTGCGTGCCTCTGATATCCGTCAGTTCTTTATGGAACAGTATTTTTCCGTCATGCATAATCGATACCGAATCGCACAAGTCTTCCATTTCTCTTAAGTTATGGCTTGATGCAACGACTGTCATACCGTGGTTTGCGATGTCCTGCATCAGAATATTTTTAACCTGCTTACGCATAATTGGATCGAGGCCGTCAAACGGTTCATCCAGGAGCATCATTTTCGGTCTGGCTGAAAACGCGAGTATAAATGCTGCCTGCCGCTTCATTCCTTTAGACAGCTGGTTCAGCTGCTTGTCCGGTTTAATACCGAAATGAGCTGACAGCTTCACGAAACGTTCGTCCGACCAGTTCACATACATCGCTTTATAAAATGACGCCATCTTTTTTAATGTCGCACCTTTGAAAAAGAATGGAATGTCATGCATGAAAATTACATTGTTCTTCACATCCGGGTTCTCATAAATATTTTTACCGTCATAGCTTACCGTACCGCTGTCTGCTTTATAAATACCCGACAGTACTTTCATCAATGTTGTTTTACCTGCCCCGTTCGAACCGAGCAGACCGTGAATCGTACCTTCTGTAATCGTTAAATCTATTTGCTGTACTGCTTTCTTTTTACCAAAACTCTTATCTGCACCATTTACTGCCAGCTTCATTCGTGTCCCTCCTTTTCCTGTTCTGCTTTATCGATTATTGTTTTCAAAGATTCTCCCGGCACGTCAAGAAATACCAGTTCCTTAATCAGACGTTCCACTTCTTCAGTTAACGTTTTAATATGCTCTCTGTTCATCGTTTCTGTCATATCATTCACAAAGCTCCCTTTTCCGGGACGCGAAATCACATACCCTTCCCTTTCCAATTCTCTGTAAGCTTTCTGGATCGTGTTGGGATTAATCGTAAGTTCCTGTGCAAGACTTCTGACTGACGGCAGTTTTTCTTCCGGCAGCAGCACCCCCTGAATAATCAGACGTTTTACATTTTCCGTTATCTGTTCATATATAGGCACACGGCTTTTCACATCGATATCAAACACGTATCCACCTCCTGTCGGTTTGCTGTACTAACTGTATTAATTAAAATAGTACAGCTAATACAGTTATTCGTCAATATATTTATTTAAAAGTTTATAAAGTAAATTTATACAGATATCTGCGAATATATACGATAAAAGACTTGATTTATGAATTTAATTTGTATATTATAAACAGCAACCATTAATTATATTTATACAATATAACGAATATTAATAAGTAAAATAGACTAAAAGGAGTGTTTTCATGCATTTTCAAGGTAAAAGTTTTTTAACAATCAGTGATTTCAATAAGAAGGAAATCGACTATCTGATTGATTTTGCTATTCACTTAAAACAACTAAAGAAGAATAATATTCCTCACCAGTATTTAAAGGGGCAGAATATCGCACTGCTGTTTGAAAAATCTTCTACCCGCACCCGTGCTGCTTTCACAGTCGCAGCTAATGACCTCGGTGCAGCGCCTGAATTTCTCGGCTCCGGCGATATCCAGCTCGGTAAAAAAGAATCCGTAGCCGATACAGCTAAAATTTTAGGCAGTATGTTCGACGGTCTTGAATTCAGAGGGGCGAGCCAGACCGTTGTTGAAGAACTTGCTGAACACTCCGGTGTACCTGTCTGGAACGGGCTGACGGATGATTGGCATCCAACACAGATGATCGGTGATTTTATGACAATTAAAGAAGAGTTCGGCACATTTGACGGTCTTAAACTGGTTTACGCCGGTGACGGCCGCAACAACGTAGCCAATTCACTGCTGGTGACCTCAGCACTGCTCGGCGTTGACGTGACAATCGCTGCACCTGAATCGCTGTTTCCGGAACAGTCGTATGTAGATATCGCCAAAGAGTATGCGAAAGAGTCAGGTTCAACAGTAGAAATTACAACAGATATTAAAGCTGCCGTGAGTAATGCCAATATCATTTATACAGATGTCTGGGTGTCTATGGGTGAAGAGGAGCATTTCGAAGAACGTGTTAAAACACTGCTGCCTTATCAGGTTAATAAAGAACTCCTGTCAAATGTAAACGAGAACTTTATCTTCATGCACTGCCTGCCGGCGTTCCACGATACACATACAGAGTATGGAAAAAATGTTGCTGAAGAGTTTGGCATTGAAGAGATGGAAGTGACGTCCGATGTGTTTAACGCAAATTACGCAAAACAGTTTGAGCAGGGTGAAAATCGTATGCATTCTATTAAAGCAATTATGGCAGCAACGAACGGCAACTTATTTATACCGGATTTAAAATGATAATTAATCAGGAGGTCATCATATGATCAAAGTCAGTATTATCGGTG
>CANRKV010000243.1 GCA_947631305.1 uncultured Jeotgalicoccus sp. | reverse complement strand
AACACATAGACCATATCGATTATTTAACGTTGTCATCACCGTCTGCCGTCGACAGTTTAATGGGACACTTCAAAGTTGAAGAGCTTAAAAGTATTCATTTTATTGCGATTGGTCACGTGACTGAAGCACGCTTAAATAAATACGGATTAAGTGCATCGAAACCGGAGCATGAAACACTCGGACATATGATTAATTTTATTAAGGAGAGTATTTAATAATGAATTTTGACAGACATCGCCGTTTAAGACAAAGCGGTTTTATGCGCGACATGGTACGCGAAACGAAACTATCAAAAGATGATTTAATCTATCCGATTTTCGTCGTTGAAAAACCGGACGTAAAACAGGAAGTGTCATCGATGAAAGGTGTATATCAGATTTCATTAAACCTGCTTAAAGAAGAGCTGGATGAAGTCGTTGCACTTGGCATTAAGAGTGTTATTTTCTTCGGTATTCCGAACGAAAAAGATGCTGAAGGTACAGGGGCTTACCACGATCACGGTATCGTGCAGGAAGCGTGCCGCCTGTCGAAAGAACATTATCCTGAACTGCTCGTTATTTTAGATACGTGCCTGTGTGAATATACAGACCACGGCCACTGCGGCTTAATCGATCCTGTAACGAAAGATGTCGACAATGATGCATCACTGCCATTGCTCGTACAGACTGCGGTATCACAAGCGAAAGCCGGTGCTGATATTATTGCACCAAGTAATATGATGGACGGTTTCGTAAGTGAAATCCGCCAGGGACTTGACGCTGCAGGCTACTCGCATATTCCAATTATGAGCTACGGCATTAAGTATTCATCTAAATTTTACGGTCCGTTCAGAGATGCAGCAGAATCTACACCGTCATTCGGCGACCGCCGTACGTATCAGATGGATCCGGCAAACCGTCTGGAAGCGCTGCGTGAACTGGAAAGTGACGTGCTTGAAGGTGCGGATATGATGATTGTTAAACCGGCATTGTCGTACCTCGATATTATCCGCGATGTGCGCAATAACTCTAACCTGCCAATCGTTGCTTATAACGTAAGCGGTGAGTATGCAATGACGCGTAACGCCATTGATCAGGGTCTTCTTGATGAAGAAGTAATCGCTGAACAGATGATTTCAATGAAGCGCGCAGGCGCAGATATGATTATTACTTATTTCGCTAAAGAACTTGCGGAAAAAATTAATAAGGGAGAAATTTAACTATGTATAACAAGTCAAAAGAATTATATGCAGAAGCAGTTAAAGTAATGCCTGGCGGTGTGAACTCTCCGGCACGTGCGTTTAAATCGGTCGGCGACCACCCGTTATTTATCGACCATGCTAAAGGTGCGCGTCTTTACGACGTTGACGGCAACTCATACATCGACTATTCATTAAGTTTCGGCCCGTTAATTTTAGGCCATGCAGATGACAAAGTTGTTAAAAGCGTGCAGGATGCAGCAGTTAAAGGCACATCTTTCGGTGCGCCGACAGAACTAGAAACGACAATGGCTGAACTTGTAATGGAACGTGTGCCATCAATCGAGATGATCCGTATGGTGTCATCAGGTACTGAAGCGACGCTTGCAGCATTACGCTTGGCACGCGGCTATACAGGCAAAGAAAAAATACTTAAATTTGAAGGCTGCTACCACGGCCACAGTGACTCATTATTAATTAAAGCAGGTTCCGGTGTTGCGACACTTGGACTTCCGGACTCTCCTGGGGTGCCTGAAGGTACTGCGAAAAACACAATTACTGTTCCTTACAATGACGAAGCAAGTCTGAAAGAAGCATTCGATAAATTCGGCGATGATATCGCTGCAGTCATCCTGGAGCCTGTTGCAGGTAACATGGGTGTCGTTCCGCCGGTTGAAGGCTACCTTCAGTTTGTGCGTGATATTACAGAAAAAAATGATTCATTATTAATCTTCGATGAAGTAATGACAGGATTCCGTGTTGGATTTAACTCGGCACAGGGACACTTCGGTGTTACACCGGACTTAACTTGTCTTGGTAAAGTAATCGGCGGCGGACTTCCGGTCGGTGCTTACGGCGGTAAAAAAGAAATTATGGAACGCATTGCACCTGCAGGCGACATTTATCAGGCTGGAACACTTTCTGGTAATCCGCTTGCAATGAGCGCAGGACTTGCAACGTTAAGTCAGTTAACTGAAGACAGCTACAAGTACTTCGGCAAACTTGCAGATCAGCTTGAAGCGGGATTGACAGAAGTATTTGCTAAACACAACACGCCAATTACGATTAACCGTGCAGGCTCAATGATCGGATTCTTCTTAACAGAAGGACCTGTGACTGATTTCGACAGTGCGAACACGAGTGACTTAGAGTTATTCAGAGCAATGTACCAGGCGTTATTAACAGAAGGCGTTTACTTGCCGCCATCACAGTTCGAAGGAATGTTCCTGTCTACGAAACATACTGAAAAAGATATAGAGACGACTATTACTGCGTTTGATAATGCATTAAGTAAAGTTACGGGTAAATAATTTAAATTTTGTACTTCATGCAGGATAGAATATGTGTATAATAGTAGTAATAGTATAAATGGGGGTAGACATAAATGAGTGATAAGCAAAAACGTTCAGTC
>CANRKV010000242.1 GCA_947631305.1 uncultured Jeotgalicoccus sp. | reverse complement strand
GAACTTGCGAGTATATATTTGGTTTTACTGAACGGACTTGCGGAGAACCTGGCACCCATCGTACTTAAGTTCGGGCGCATCGATGAAATCAGCTCCATACTTGTGAATACCGTATACAGTGAAACCATGGCGATTGTTGAATAGTACATTACAACCTGAGGTTCGGTTTCCATATCGTTAGACTGAATGAAATCAGCTTCAAAATTAAAGTTTTCCGGGCTGACAGCAAGCAAGGATGTCTGGTGAATCTGATTCATGACAGATTCTAAAACGGAGGCCTGAAAACTGCTTCCCTGCACGATTAAACTGCCTTCTTCTGTAATATATCCCGTAACATTTTCTGCATCCAGTTCTGCTCTTGCAGTACTGTCGGACATTTCATTAACACTGATAAAGTCAATCTGTTCCAATACCTGTGTGTATTCATTGTCTTCTGTCACAGCAACTTCGATATTTGTCATATCCTCGCCGCCGAGATTGGACGTCGTCGCCATAAAAATCGTCACGAGTACGAGAGGATAGCCGATTGTCCAAAAAATAAATCCAAAATCTTTAAAGTTAATAACGAGTAAATAATAGGTGAGGCGTAAAAAGTTCATCAGTCCCTCAGCTCCTTGCCCGTCAGTTCCAGGAAGATGCTGCTCAGCGATGGCTGTTCACTTGCAATTTCTGTATACGTGAGCGAGTTATCTTCGATAAAGCGGATAAGATTTGCGAGGTTGTTATGATTTTTATCGAATTGAATATTGTACTTATCCTGAGATTTCGTAACCTGGTTGACGTGCGGAATTTGTTTTAGGCGTGCTACAAGGGCATCGTCTTCAGTAATAAATTTTACAGTGACACTTTCTGTCGTCGAAATTGATTTTTGCAGCTCATCGAGTGTGCCGTTCGCAACATTGCGTCCGTTATCCATAATGACGAACGAATCGCATAGATCTTCGGCTTCTTCCAGATAATGTGTAGTGTAAATAACAGTTGTTCCCTGCTCTTTCATCTTTTTAACGCCTTCAAGAATAAAGTTTCTGCTCTGTGCATCGACTGCGACAGTCGGTTCATCGAGGAACAGAATTTCCGGTTTATGTGCGATGCCGCAGGCGATATTGAGTCTTCTTTTAAGTCCGCCGCTCAGCTGCTTCGGAACAAACTTTTTGTATTTTTCAAGACCGACAAAAGCGATTGCTTCGTCGACAAGCTGTTTACGTTCCGTCTTATTCGTCACGTAAAGCCCGCAGTAGAAATCGATGTTTTCAACGACGTTTAATTTCTCGAAAATAGCGAGCTCCTGAGGCACGATGCCGATCCGGCGTTTTGTTTTGTTGTTGTTGGGGTTAACTGGTTCGCCGAATAATTCAATCGAGCCCTGGTCGAACTTTAATAAGGAAAGCATGCAGTTGATCGCTGTCGTTTTACCGCAGCCGTTCGGACCGAGCAGACCGATAATTTCATTCTTTCCGGCCTGGAAAGAGAAGTGGTCAAGTGCGATAACGTCTTTGTATCTCTTAACTACTTTGTCCATTGCAATCATAATTATTGCCTCCTGTACTATATTGGTTAATTTAAGTTTATAATATAAATAAATGCAGCGTTAGTGTCCGGGGTCATGAGTTGAGGTGACAATTGTCATATTGTGAGGTGAAGTAATGTCAAAGATATATGAAAAGATTATGATATTTATAGTGCTGTCAGCATTCTATCTGCTGTCTTCAGATGACCCGCATATAACGGTAATACTGATATCTTTTATTACAGCATTCAGTATTGATGTCATCAGAAAAAATTATATGATGTTTATAATTATTGCGATTTTTGCTGTTCTTTTGTTCATGGATATAAATTATTTATATTTCCTGCCGCTTGTATCTCATATCATATTTATGGAATACGGCAGGTATGGGATTATGGCGTTAATTCCAATCGTCCTGTTTCAGGAGTGGGCATTGCTGTTTTTAAGTACTCTTATTTTTTACATGACAGTCTTGTCCCGGAAATTGTCGGAAGCAAAACAGCTGAACAGAGAAATGCGTGATCAGCTGACTGAGGATAATATGCGTTTAAAAACACAGCGTAATGAACTGATGAAAACTCACGAGAAAGATATTTATATGGCGGGGCTTAATGAACGGAACCGGATTGCCCGGGATATGCACGATGCACTTGGCCATTCTCTGTCGAGCAGTATTTTACTGATCGAGTCGCTGCAGTATGTTAAAGATGAAGAGACATTGCATCATTCTTTAAAGCAGCTGCAGGACAGACTGAAGGTCGGCATGGAAGATGTGCGTCACAGTATTCATAATCTGTATGACACTTCAATAGACCTTGAATCGAGGATTGAAAGTTATCTCGGAGAGATGGACAATTATTCAAAAGAATTTATATACGATGTAAATATCAGACTGACTCATGAACAGAAAATAGATATGCTGTCCCTGGTCAGGGAAGCACTGACGAATATCCGCAAGCATTCAAACGCATCGGCGTTTAAAGTAATCATTAAAGAACATCCTAAATTTTTAGCAATGACTATTAAAGATAATGGCAATGCTGATAAAGAATTTAACAGAGGCATGGGACTGCAGTCGATGACAGAAGCGGTG
>CANRKV010000241.1 GCA_947631305.1 uncultured Jeotgalicoccus sp. | reverse complement strand
GATCCGGCGGAAATTGTGCCGATGAAAAAGAACTCGCAGAGTTTTTATCTCTTACAGCGGATTCAGGATGAAGTGCACCGTTTCGCAATTTCATTTCATAGAAATACACGCCGGAAAACGTCGATTGTTTCCCAGCTCGATAATATCGAAGGCGTGGGGCCGACACGGAAGCGAAAGTTACTTTCAAAATTCGGCTCAATCAAAAGAATGAAAGAAAAGAATGTGAGCGACTTCACAGAGATGGGCATACCAAAAAATGTAGCTGAGAACATAGTTCGAAAACTAAGCGAACAGGCGTAATGACGCGAATGTATAATTAAACTGTAAAAGATTAAACGCTGTCTTGATTTGTAAAATTATTACGGGTAAAATAAGAGTTAAAGTTTGTTGACAAATAGATAGGGGGTCTTTCAGTGTCGAATCAAGATTCAGGTTTTTACATTCGCAGATTACATTCATTACTCGGTGTTATTCCGCTGGGCGTCTTTTTAATCCAGCACTTGCTGGTTAACTTTACAGCTACATACAGTGAAGAAGCATTTAACTTCGCTGCCGGTATTATGGGTAACCTGCCGTTCGTTATTCTGCTTGAAATTTTCATCATTTACTTACCAATTCTGTTCCACGGTATTTACGGTATTTATATCGCATTTACTGCTAAAAATAATGTGGGCAGATACGGAACATACCGTAACTGGATGTTCGTGCTTCAAAGAATTTCAGGTGTGGTTGCGTTTATCTTTATCGCAGTGCATGTGTACCAAACGCGTTTCCAGGTATTCTTAGGTGAAGAAGTAAACTTCCAAATGGTAGAGCAGATTGTTGCGAACCCATTCTGGTTAGTATTCTGGCTCGTCGGTGTTATTGCGACGGTATTCCACTTTGCTAACGGTTTATGGTCATTCATGATTACTTGGGGTATTACACAATCAAATAAATCACAGCAGATTATGAGTTACGTAGCAATTTTAATTTTCTTAGTAATTTCTACAATCGGAGTCATGGCAATCTTAGCGTTTGTATAAAAGGAGTGTAAATAATGGCGGATAATAAAGTAATTGTTGTCGGCGGGGGTCTCGCTGGTTTAATGGCAACAATCAAAGCAGCAGAATCTGGTGCTAACATAGATCTATTTTCAATCGTTCCGGTTAAACGTTCACACTCAGTGTGTGCACAGGGCGGAATTAACGGTGCAGTAAATACGAAAGGTGAGGGCGACTCACCTTCAATCCACTTTGACGACACAGTATACGGCGGAGACTTTTTAGCGAATCAGCCGCCTGTTAAAGCAATGACGGATGCAGCACCGGAAATTATTCACCTGCTTGACCGTATGGGCGTAATGTTCAATAGAACACCTGAAGGACTTTTAGACTTCAGACGTTTCGGCGGAACGCTTTTCCACCGTACAGCATATGCAGGTGCAACAACCGGCCAGCAGTTACTGTATGCTCTTGATGAGCAGGTAAGAAGCTTTGAAGTTAAAGGACAAGTCGACAAGTACGAAGGATGGGAATTCCTTGGAGTCGTTGTAGACGACGAAGGCAGAGCACGCGGCATTACAGCGCAGGAAATCACAAGCGGAGAAATTAAAACTTTCAAAGCTGACGCTGTAATTATGGCAACGGGCGGCCCTGGTATTATCTTCGGTAAATCGACGAACTCGATGATCAACACAGGATCAGCGGCTTCAGTTGTTTATCAGCAAGGTGCAGTATACGCGAACGGTGAGTTCATTCAAATTCACCCGACAGCAATTCCCGGAGACGATAAACTTCGTCTGATGAGTGAATCTGCCCGCGGAGAAGGCGGACGCGTCTGGACTTATAAAGACGGTAAGCCATGGTACTTCCTTGAAGAAAAATATCCGGACTACGGTAACTTAGTACCCCGCGATATCGCAACACGTGAAATCTTTGACGTGTGTGTGAACCAGAAGCTCGGCATTAATGGCGAAAACATGGTTTACCTTGATTTATCACATAAAGATTCGCACGAACTCGATGTAAAACTCGGCGGGATTATTGAAATCTACGAGAAATTTACAGGCGATGACCCGCGTAAAGTTCCAATGAAAATTTTCCCGGCAGTACACTACTCAATGGGCGGTCTGTACGTGGACTACGACCAGATGACATCTATTCCGGGATTATTTGCAGCAGGAGAATGTGATTACTCGCAGCACGGCGGAAACCGCTTAGGTGCAAACTCATTACTGTCGGCAATTTACGGCGGAATGGTTGCAGGACCAAACGCGATGGAATACGTGAAAGGTCTTGAGACTTCTTACGATGATCTTGACGACTCACTTTACGAAAAATATGCTAACATTGAGCAGGAGAAATTCGACAACATTCTTGCGATGGACGGTACGGAAAATGCGTACGTAATCCACAAAGAACTTGGAGAAATCATGACGGCTAACGTAACAGTAGTACGTCATAACGATAGATTGCTTGAAACTGACAAGAAAATCTTAGAGTTAATGGAACGCTATAAGCAGATCAACATTAACGACACTAAGAGATGGAGTAACCAGGCAGCATTCTTTACCCGCCAGTTATGGAACATGCTTGTCCTTGCACGTGTTATTACAATCGGTGCATACAACAGAAA
>CANRKV010000240.1 GCA_947631305.1 uncultured Jeotgalicoccus sp. | reverse complement strand
CAGGAGAATTAGCTCAGCTGGGAGAGCATCTGCCTTACAAGCAGAGGGTCGGCGGTTCGAGCCCGTCATTCTCCACCATTTCATACTCAAATTAATATTTATCAATGCGGAAGTAGTTCAGTGATAGAACATCACCTTGCCAAGGTGGGGGTCGCGGGTTTGAATCCCGTCTTCCGCTCCATTTTTTATTAAATACATAGGGGCCTATAGCTCAGTTGGTTAGAGCGCACGCCTGATAAGCGTGAGGTCGGTGGTTCGAGTCCACCTAGGCCCACTTACAATAGATTATCACTTTCGACTGTCTGAGTCGGAAGTGATTTTTTGTTTTACACACAAATAAGCTGCACAAAGTTTAGCTTTGTGCAGCGAAAGACAAATCTTATTTTATATGTCCTTTATCTATTAAAGCTTTACGGATTTCGAGCATTGCCGTGTATGTTGCAAGCATGTGAATCTGCGTTGTCGGTGAATGTTCAATCGCCTCGATTACACTCGCAAGATCACCGGCCGCATCGATATTATTTCTGTCGAAGCCTGCTGTAACCAGACGGTCTGTCATCGTATCGACAGCGATACCGCCTGTAATAACTTTTTCGATATTTAAATCGGTTAATGATTCGAATTGTGTATCTTCAAGCCATTTTAAATCGACGCCGTCCGCGGGACGGTTATTAAGCAGTGCAACCAGCGTAAACGGTTCTTTTTCAAGTTTTACGAGGTTCAGGACCTGATCGAGTCCGACGGGATTTTTAACGACGTTAAGGATGATTTTTTTATCGTATGCGATAATGACTTCCTGGCGGCCGAAGACGCGTTCGTTCGCAAGGAATGCATCTTTAATATCAGCCGGTGATACATCGAAATGTCTGCCGACACTGTATGCTGCGAGTGCGTTGTAGATATTATAAATTCCTGCGTTGTGAAGTGTGTATGAATCGTTATCGAGCTTGAACGTTGAGTGCGTGACATTCAGTTCCTGAACACCGGTTACTTTGTAGTCGAGTTCAGGGCGTTTAAAGCCGCATGACGGGCAGTAATAGTCACCGAGGTTGGCGTATGTGAAATGGTGGTAATTTAAAGTGTGACCGCATTTCGGACATTGTGCATCTTCTTTTGACTGATCGCTCGAATTAATATCTGTATCGAAACCGAAAAACTTCTGCGGATTCGGTAAGTCCTGGGAGTTGAACATCGGAAGATCACCGTTGGCAATAATCGCGGCATCAGGAACCTCGCGAGCTGCGTCCGTGAGCAGGTCATATATTTTATCGGTTGTACCGTAACGATCGAGCTGATCGCTGAAAATATTCGTATGTACAAATAATTTTGGCTGCAGTTCCGCGACGACGTTTTTTAAAGAGCCTTCGTCTACTTCGAGAATTGCAACAGCATCTTTCGTTGTGCGCGGCGCATTTAGAAAAGCGCTGACGATTCCCTGCTTCATATTGGAACCTGAACGGTTTGTGATTATGTTTTTGTATTTTTTAGACAGAACATTTGTCGTGAGAGTCGTCGTCAAAGTTTTGCCGTTAGTTCCTGTAATCACGATCACATCGTAATTTTTTGATAGATTCGAGAGCAGATTTTTATCGATGGAAAGAGCGATTTTACCGGGCAGACTGCTGCCGCCGTTCGTAAATTTCGTTAATAAATAACGGGTAATTTTACCTGCGTTTTTAGCTATAGTGGATTTAAGTGTCATTCATGTACGCTCCTTTATCTTAAAACTGTTGGGTATCAATTATAACATCCAGTATTATTAGGTACTATATTTTTTTGAAAAGCGTTATAATAATCATTATTAATCACTGAGGAGAGTAAACATGTTGGATTTCTTTATGAGTTTGGAAGCATGGCAGCAGGCGTTACTCGCCACGTTGTTTACGTGGACTATGACGGGTCTCGGTGCGGCAATTGTATTCCTGACAAAAGGTGTAAGTGAAAACTTTTTAAATATAACGCTCGGCTTTGCGGGCGGTATTATGATAGCGGCGAGTTTCTGGTCGCTTTTAGCTCCGGCGATTGAGGCAAGTGCCGACAATCCTGTCGGGGAATGGTTCCCCGCACTGGTCGGTGTGCTCGGCGGTGCATTATTCATTTATGTGTTCGATAAACTGATACCTCACCGTCACCGGGGAAATGATGCAGCGGAAGGACTGGCTTATAATACCTCGAGACGGAGTACGCTGCTTATTACGTCTCTCACACTGCATAACATACCTGAAGGACTGTCTATCGGTATTCTGTTCGGTGCTGCGGGTCTCAGCGGAGATCCGGTAATGACGATGAGTGCGCTGACACTGGCAATCGGTATCGGGCTGCAGAATATTCCGGAAGGAACGGCGGTGTCGATGCCGCTTCGGGGAGACGGCGCAAGCAAAAGGCGTGCGTTCTTCTGGGGCTGGATGTCTGCAATCGTAGAACCGATGGCTGCAATGGTCGGTGTACTGCTGATTGGAATGATGGAGCCGGTACTGCCTTACGCACTCGCTGCAGGTGCTGGTGCGATGATATTCGTCGTCGTGGAAGAAGTAATACCAAGCACGCAGAAAAATGGACATTCCGATGTAGCGGTCTTTGCATTTATGATTGGTTTTGCAATTATGATGGTGCTGGATGTTGCACT
>CANRKV010000239.1 GCA_947631305.1 uncultured Jeotgalicoccus sp. | reverse complement strand
TGCTGAGAAATAAACAGCGCCAGGCGTAAGTTTAACGAGTGTACCGGGTCCATAACATTGACCTTGAGCAGTTCCTCGCATTTATTAATACGGTATTTTACAGTATTTCTGTGAACGAAAATTTCATTTGATGTTTTTGTAATATCACACTGATTATCCATATATATCTGCAGAGTTTTCTTTAACTCTTTATCTTTTGTATTCGACGGGAAAGCAAGTTCACCGAGAGTGCTGAGCACGAAAGGGCGGACTTTATCCGCCGGTAAGAGCTGCAGCAGCTCCTCAAAATTACGCGGGCGGTATACTTCCAGGAATTCGCGTTGTCCTTCATCCTGACAAATATCAAATGTTTCCAGAGCCTCAACGAATGAAGAGTGAATTTGCGTAAAGTCGGATACTTCATTGCCTATGCCAAACGACAGTGATTCCTTAAAGAATTTTTTATATTCCTGCTGGAGGTGCCGGCAGTATGCCTGATAATACTCATGCTCGTCCTGCAGCAGAATCGCAAATTTATTTGAATCGCCGAAACCGAAAATACTGATATTCGGATCAAGTGTAACGAGTACACTCTGCAGCCATTCAAATGTCAGCTGATAGCGTTCATTTACATACTCGGAATTCTCGATATCACTGCCGGGGTCGATACCGCAGATGATGACCTTATAATATGAAGAGTCTTTTAAATGATAGCGTTCAAAAAACTCCGGATTGCTTTCAAGACTTATCGGCGAGCCTTCAGTTGTATTAATGAGAGAACTGAAAAGCAGATTGACATCTTCCTGTTCAGTTGCCCGTATTCTGGAATCCTTGTATATCGCGAACGACAGTGAGTTAATCGCCTGTTCTATCGCGAGATGGCTGAATGGGTAACTGATTGTTTCAAGGTCCGAGACGATTAAATAATAAGGAAAGTAGCTGAATGCAGGGACTTCAAACACTGCGATTTTACTGTTGAAGTCGACATTAACATTGTCTTTATCAGGTAAATAAACGTCGTTAAAGTACCGCAGATTTTCTTTCAGCAGTTTCTGGTCGTTTTTAAAATTATTGCTCGTTACTTCCACTTTATAAAATGGATTGATAAGTACAAGCGGCAGACGCAGAAACTGGCTCAGCTGATTCAGCATACGTTCGACACTGAATTCTTTAATCAGCATCGAGTTCATACGCTGCTGGACTTCCAGCGCATAGTATAACTTTTCGGTTTCATCTTTTGAAATATAAGTGGAGATACTGTGCGTCGCCTGACCGAGTTTCCAGTTCTCGGGTATTTCAATCAGCGGGAAGCCGAGCTTATTTGCGTGATCAATCACTTCTTTATCGATTGAGTGAATGAAGCGTGATAACTTAATGCCAAGTGCGGCAACAGGAACGCTGTCGAGCTCGCTGATAAAATTAATCAGCGCCTGCTGGTCGTCTTTAAAGTTCATCGCTGTTGTAAGCAAAAGTGTATGTTCGGAAGTATAATCCTTAACATCTGGAGTTTCTGTTATATCGACGCTGGTCACTTTGCGTGATAAATCAGCGTCTTTATTTATTAATTTAAAATTACTGAAGCGTTCCAATGATAAAATTTCTCTAATAGATACCAATTATTCATCACCTAAAATCCTATCTATAAAAATTTGTACAAAATGCACAAATTTAATAATCAGACATAATATTTTAACTATATTTATTTCCTCATATAATAGTACACTAATAATAATTAAAACGTAAATATAAATAACCGGCTGTGCGTTTTGCTCATCTAGTTAGGGGTAAAGTATACAGACAGCTGATTGAGACTTTTACGTTTTTACAGAATGGTCAGGAGGAATTATAAATGGCTTTTGATTTAGTTATAAAAAATGGTCTGGTAATTTTACCGGGTGGAGAAAAAAATGTTGATATCGGTGTAACGGACGGAAAAATCGCATCTATCGGTACAAATATTGATGCAGGCGATGCCCGTGTTGTCGATGCTGAAGGTTTAATCGTATCACCAGGTATGATCGATGCTCACGTACATATCAGTGAGCCCGGCGGCAGTATTCGCGATCACTGGGAAGGGTACGATACAGGAACACGCGCATCAGCGAAAGGCGGAGTGACTTCATTTATCGAAATGCCTTTAAACCAAATACCGGCAACTGTCGATGCTGAGTCAATTCAGACTAAATTCGATGCGGGTGACGATAAACTATCTGTCGATGTATACAGCTACGGCGGATTAGTGCCATTTAACCTTAACGGCGGTATTCAGGAATTGGACGACAACGGAGTTGTTGCATATAAAGCTTTTGTTGCGACAGCAGGAGACCGTTCAATCGAAGGCGACTTTATGAATGTCGATGACTACTCTTTATATGAAGGAATGCGTCAAATCGCTAAGACTGGCAAACTTTTATCAATCCATGCTGAAAACGGTCCGATTACAGATAAACTTGGACAACTTGCACAGGAGCGCGGTGAAACATCACTTGCAGCTTATGTAGACTCACGTCCTGTATTCACTGAAATTGAACCCATTCAGAAAATCATTTTATTCGCACGTGAAACTGGCTGCCGTGTGCACATCGTACACGTTGCATGTGCTGAAGGTATTGATTTAATTAATGAAGCGGCAAACGACGGTGTAGATATTACATG
>CANRKV010000238.1 GCA_947631305.1 uncultured Jeotgalicoccus sp. | reverse complement strand
CGCTGATTGTGAGCGATGCGGGTATAACAGTTAATGAAATTAAAAACTACTCGGGTTTTTATCGTGTGGAAAAGGAGAAATGGTTTGCCGGGAATTTTGAAGTACCGGATGACCCGCCGTCTCAGCTGAAACGGGCAATGAATAAACTGCTCAGGCTGAAATACATTCACCGGCTGAATTTCGAGATAGAAGGAAAAGTTGTGTTTCCGCATATTGATTTCCGATTGAACTGTGATAATCGTCATGTGCGGGAAAAGCTGGTGATGCGGTCGGAGATGCGCGATTATTTAAAGCAGTTTAAGAACGATTATGCGGGACGTTACGCGGAAGGAATCGCTAACGCGATTTCGGCACATATTATAGATAATCCATATTTTGATAAGAGTGCGGATTTTGATTCTATCAGAAAGGGATTATATTGCGGCAACTGTGGGAGTTTTGAGGTTGAGAATAATCACTTCTTTATGAAGTGTTGTAAATGCGGAAGTCAGGAAAAGAAAGAAACACATTTAATCAGAGCAATGAGTGATTTCAGTGCACTATTTTTAAATGAAAGAATGACGAAAAAGAAGCTTCTGATCTTTGTAGATTACGCTGTTAGTCAGAGAACTGCGCAGCGAATGTTGAATAAATATTGTGAGTGCATCGAAAATGGTGCACATACTTATTATTCTTTTAACCACGATAGTTTTGATGCAGCATATGCGAGTTATGAGACATCATATCGATATAAGGATAGGAAAATAGAATTTGTTTGAGTTAGTGGTGGAAAAATTATTGCTCATTGGCCGAGTAGAGTAGTTACTCAGCCAGAGAGTGTTGTTCATTGGCCGAGTAAAGCGATTACTCAGCCAGAGAGAATGGTTCTTTGACCAGATAAAGTGATTACTCAGCCAATGAGCGTAGATCATTGGCCGGGTAGCGAGAATTCATCAGGAATAACAACAAAAAAACGCGCCACCAGGCGCGTTCCTCAATCATAATTATTTCTTAACTTTGATTTCTTCGTATTTTGCGTGCCATTCGGGGAAGACGCGCTTGAAAATGACGGGCTGGAATTCGCCGTCGACTTTTTTGACGACAATTAGTGTCGTTGTGCCGTGTGTACAGACTTCGCCGTCGCCGTTGACGATTTCGAAGCCGTAAATAGTACGGACGCCGGTGTTTTCTTCCACCCATGTACGGACGAATGCGCGGTCTCCGTACTTAAGAGATTTCGCATATGTAATGTTGACGTTATGGACAGGTGCTAAATATCCTTCACGTTCCATTTTTAAATAATCATAGCCAATATCCTCGATCAGCTGCATGCGTCCGAGTTCGAGCCATTTAATATAATTGCCGTGGTAGATAACTCCCATCATGTCGGTATCCGCATATAGTATTTGTATTTCTTTTTCTGCTACATAAGCGCTCATGAAATTTCCTCCTAAAGATAACTTAACGTAATTATATCACTCTCCATCTGCATTTTTTCAAAGGAGTTTATCGTTTTTGGTTAAAAGGGTATGATAGATAGATAAGGCAATCAGAAATGGGGCAAAATTGACATGAAATTACTGACTTTTGTAGATGAAACAACCGGGAAATATCACCTTGGTGTGCTGACATCGAAAGGTGTGCTGGATATTTCTGAGGATTTTGAAACGCTGCAGGATGTCATGGCGAACAAAGAGAAGGCAGAGGCTTTGATTGAATTTTATCTGGAAGCGGAGTATATCGAACTGAAGAGTATCGATGAACTGGTCCTTGGGCCGGTCGTGCCGAATCCGGAGAAGATTATTTGTGTAGGTGTGAATTATAAACGTCATGCGGAAGAAATGAAAATAGATATTCCGGAAATGCCGATTATTTTTTCAAAGTTTAATAATACGCTGACTGCGCATAACAGTACGATAAAAATCCCGCAGGATAAATATATGATTGATTACGAAGGTGAGCTTGCGATTATTATCGGTAAAGAAGGCCGTAATATCGACCGTGAAGATGCAATGGATTACATATTCGGCTATGCAAATGCGAATGATGTATCCGAAAGAAGCTCACAATTTGCGACGAGCCAGTGGCTGGCTGGAAAAACATATGATGGCTTCTGTCCGGTCGGTCCGTATATCGCGACATTAGGTGAAATCGGAGAGCCGCATAAGTTACGTATTAAGACGTATGTAAATAATGAGCTGCGCCAGGATTCGAACACGAACGATATGGTGTTTAAGAGCAGAGGACTGGTCAGTCATATTTCAAAATATATGACATTGAAACCCGGAGATATTATTTTAACGGGAACGCCGGAAGGTGTAGCTTCGGGTTATAAAACGGCTGACAAACCATGGATTAAAGACGGTGACACAGTCACGGTTGAAATTGAATCGCTCGGCCGTCTGACAAACCGATTTGAAAAGGAATGATGCTTGATGTCGATCTACGGAAAAATTCATACACTTTATAAAGGCAAAGTGAAGACTGTCGGGAATCCTGAAGCGCAGAGCAAAATGGATCAGCAGTGGCAAACCGGGGCGTTTAAAAATGAGACGGATAAGCCTGTGTTTTTAACTGAAGAAGGTCTCAAAGGCGACGAATGTGCAGATAAGAAAAATCACGGCGGACTTGAAAAAGCATTATTTGCATACAGTCTCGCTCACTACGA
>CANRKV010000237.1 GCA_947631305.1 uncultured Jeotgalicoccus sp. | reverse complement strand
GATACGTGTTCCGGCGCAATAAAGTTAATCACATCAATCAGTTCTTTTCTGTCATCGATGATTTGATAATGATTATTCTTCAGTGATTCCCGGATTACATCTTTTCTTTCCTGAGAGTCGATCAGACGATTTACTTCAAGCTGAATCCCGTCAATGACATCCGGTGATTCTGCAAGCAGGAAAGTCCGTGCATTTACATCGTGTTCCGCCTGGGCAAAAATATCATAAGCGACAGCCGTATAATCCGCCGATTCATCGACGTAAAGTAAGATTTCACTTGGACCGGCGATCATATCGATACCGACATCGCCGAACACCTGCTTTTTAGCGAGTGCTACATACTTATTTCCCGGCCCGACAATCTTATCGACTTTCTCAATGGACTCTGTACCGTAAGCCAGTGCTGCGATTGCCTGAGCGCCGCCCACCGTATAAACTTCCGTTACCCCCGCGATATACAGGGCGGCGAATGTAATGTTGTCAGCGCCGAATGTCGGCGTTACAGCAACGATATTTTCAACGCCGGCTGCAGCTGCCGGAACAGCTGTCATTAATACACTTGATGGGTATAACGCTGTCCCTCCCGGAATATAAATACCAATTCTCTCCAGCGGATGATAGACGTAGGAAAATTCCCCATCTTCATAATCATTATATTTTATCGACTGCTGATAATCAGCGATTCTATCTTTAATTAAAAGCAGTGCATTTTGTTCTTCCTCATTTAGACTGTCAAAACTGTTTTTAAGTATTTCTGCAGGCACTTTAAAATTTTCCACCTGCTGTCCGTCAAACTGTGCAGTATATTTTTTTAATGCAGCATCTTTATTTTTTTTAACATCTTCTATAATAGAAAGGACATTGTCGATACTTTCTAAATCTGTACTGTCATCAGCTGTAAATATTTGTTTAAATTGTTCCGCATTCATTCAATCACTCCGATTTCACTTAAAAATTCATAGATGCTGTCTTCTTTCGTATAAAACGTCTGCTTATTCGCAATCAGACGCGCCTGAACATCGAGGATTTTTTCATACTCAATCAGACCGTTATCACGTAATGTATTTCCTGTCTGAACGATATCCACAATACCGTCTGCCAGACCGAGAATTGGTGCCAGTTCAACAGAACCATTTAAGTGAATCAGCGACACCGGCTGCTGCTGGCCGTTAAAATATTTACGTGCAATATTAGTATATTTGGATGCAACAGTATTAAAATGCTCGACATCCGGCGGACCAGCCAGTGCAAAATGGCATTTACCGAAAGGCAGTTCAGATACATTTAAATAGCTGAATACTTCTTCTTCAATAATATCACTGCCGACGATACCGATGTCCGCGACGCCCCGTTCAACATATACCGGTACATCCGGTCCTTTTGCGAAGATAAAACGAATATCATCTACTATCGTATAAAGCGCTCGAGATTCATCTTTTAACACTTTGCTGTATTTATAAAGCTCATATTTTTCTAAATAGGACACGAAATCATCAAATAAACGTCCTTTGGATAACGCTACTGTAATCATAAAAGTCCTCCGTCTGCTAAATTTAAAGCGATACCGAATGAATTGCTGTTATATTCTCCGCCGCTCAGTATCGGTGTGTTTGAATTTAAAAATGCCTGGAAATATAAACCGTTGTAATAATTTTGAGGTGAACGGAATGACAGATCCAAAATGAACTTCGTGTTCTCATCAGCATTTTTTTCTTTTAAATGAGCAATCGCCTGCATAATTTCTGTATTTCCAAAAACTTCTCCGACCATTTTAAACTGGTCACTGACTTTTGCACTCATTATTTTATATAAGTCGTGATCTTTACCAAGCTGCTGGCGCAGCTCCGATATATTCTTCGTATATATCAGCTGGCGCACCGTGTCCGGCAGATTATATTTTTCAATGAATAGATCTAATAACTGATCGTTATTAATGACCAGTGTTTTAATATTTGTTTCTGCACATTCTTCAACAAAATTCATATGCATCAGGAGCGCATCGATAATGTCATTTTCTGTTGCCTGATAAATCTCGACGCCGGCCTGATAGAACGATTCGTTCTCTCTGACAACAGGACCGAAATAACCGAAACGTGTATCATTTGAATAAAAGTTACTGTTGAAATTTAATAATGTACGCGTCCAGTCACTGCGGATTGCATACATTGTATTGTTTCTTTCAAAAACGACACTCGTCGGATGATGATATTTATCATCTATTGAAAAAGGTTCTATCATGTTCATATCAACTAATGTATAGCCCGAATCGTCAAGCAGCCCGAGATACTTTTGTCCCAGAGCGAGTCTTTGCAAAATGAATTTGTTGTTTGTCATATATACTCTCCTTTAGCACTTTAGCGAGATAAAGAATTGCCAATAAATAAAATAGTAACAAAGATATTTCAGATACACAACCATTTTCTTTATCACTTTAGTATGTTAAAGTGATATTACAATTATTAATACGGAGTTGAGGCTATGCAAATAGATAAATTAAAAGGACAGGAACTTGATGATCTGTTCGACGGCATTCTATCGCTTGAAACGAAAGAAGACTGCTATAAGTTTTTTGATGATATTTGCACTTCCAATGAACTCGTTGCATTAAAGCAGCGTTTTCAGGTCGCAAAGCTCATTGATGAAGGCAAGACGTATTC
>CANRKV010000236.1 GCA_947631305.1 uncultured Jeotgalicoccus sp. | reverse complement strand
CTTTCCTGAATAACCTGCTTATCCTGGAATCCGGCACCAATTGCTCCGGCAACTGTCGTTAGAGAGGCAGCAAACCAGGCAAGTTCCAGGTAAAATCTTACACCTATATTCTCGACCTGAATGGTTTTTGCGACAAAGTCCGGCGGGAGCAGTGTCACCCCGGCAGCTAAGAACAGAAGGTACAGTAACAAATAGTAAAATAACAGAGATATAAACAGCGTCAGTAATGTAGTGCTGTTATAAAGGGATGTAAGTCTTTTACTTTCACCTTCTTTAAAATTTTCCCATAGATCATGAGAGATGATAATCCAGAACAGCATGCCGAAAATCGATAAGACTGAAATGGCAACCAAACGCCAGGTGGGAAACAGATAACTCAGATTCCACATAGTCGAAAAAATAATACCGAAGGCACCTGTAGCAAAAGCAATCGCGGTAACACCGCTTAAACTCTGCATCATGTTGTAAGGATTATTTGCAAAAGTCATTCCGCTGACGAGTCTTGCAGTGCCGCCAATTTTAGAGTTCATATAAAATAAAAGGTGCTGAGTTTTGGAGTCTTCAAAATAGTCTTCTGAGTGCTCCAGTTTTGATAATGTGAACATACTTTTTAATTCACGGCATTCCTCTTCAATATCAGTGTCATTATTATTGCTCTTGTTAATAACACTTAATGTATTAATAATTGCGGTTTTCATTCTCTTTTTCAGAGGGCGCCATCCAAATGCCGGAATAGACATCATCGCGGCACCGCCAGAATTGTCGATATCTATGACTACAGCTTTGTCTTTGTAAAATAACGGTAGATCAGTAATACTGATTAAAAAGTCCCAGTCATTTTCACGCAAATATTCATCTGTTTTTGAATAAATTTTACTGGTGAACTCTGTTTCGCCGGTCAAGGGGTCGACAACAATATCAATTTCCCAGTCATCAGTCGCTGAGAACTGTTTTTTTAAATCTTCAGCCAGTTCCTCTTCTATTTTATTGATTATATTTTTAGCGGTCCCGGGGGCGACGATTAATCCTAAACGAATCATAATTTCCCTCCTCTCCTGGTTCTCAGTTGGAATCCTCATCTTCTTCTTGAAGTTTATTGTACCTGTATCTCTGACGATATGAATAAGTTACACTGCGGACTTTATCCTCACTTTCGGCGGTAGAACCAAGTGCACCTGCAAGTATGCCGAGAGAAGTTGTAAACCATATCAGATTGATATAGTTCATGACAGTGAAGTCCTCGTCTGCCTGTGTCCACTCATTAAAAATTTCAGGAGGAACAAACATCGTAACTGATATTGTGAGCAGGATAAACAGAATGCCGTAGTTGGCTACTGTAACGAACAAAAGTGTCATAAATGTTGTCAGGTTATAAAGCCAACGGTAATGAATGGCTGTTTTTGTTGAAGATTTTTGCCATAAATTATGAGCATATATCAACCAGAAGACCATACCTATAATAGAAAATAGCATTAAAGCAATCAGACGCCATGGCTGATAATCTATACTGAGTTCCCACGGTGTTGAAAATATAGCAACGTAAGTTCCTGTAGCAAAAGCCAGCGACACCAGTGTTTTAAAGTTGGTAACAATAGACCACGGTTCGTTGATGTAGGTCATACCCAGAATGATTTTCAGCCAGCCAATAATATAAGACTTTATAATATAACGGTTGGAACTTTCATTGTCTTCTACTGGATTTTCCTGGGAAATATTCATTACTGTTGGGGAAGATAACTCACTCGAGCTGAAAGAAGTACTGTCTTCATTATATTTATACAAATATTCCAGATGATGTGTCACCATCCGCCTTAATTTTCTTTTTACAAAAAAGAAACCAAGTGCAGGAAGCGAAAGCAATGAGACTGATTTTTGTGAATCGAACTCAGATACGACCACTCTATTTTCAGACAAGCTAGGCAGATCGGTAACACCGATGACATAATCCCAGCCATTATTTTCTTTTATCTTAACGATTCTGTGAATTGTTTCATTAATGTATTCCGCCGAACTCGCCAAAGGACTGACTTCAACTTCAAATTTAAATGTGCAGCTCTTATCGACAAACTCTTCGGCAAACTGCGGCAGGTCATCAATAATTTCTTCAATCAAAGTCCGCGACATTCCAGGAGCCGGAATCAGACCTACTGTAATAGAAGTCATGGAAATCTCCTTTCTGAGATGATTTATTTAAATGATATGTCTATGGAGTATTACCCGTTTTTACATAGTTTAAAGACATTTTTGTCTAATGTGAACAAATTCACAAAATATTTTCAGAAGTTATAACTGTGTTATCAAAAAATTTAAATGATATAATGTAATTAAGAAAGAAATTCATTTTGGAGGTAATACAATGGCAAAATTACAAGATAAAGTCGTCGTTATCACAGGTGGTATTTCAGGAATCGGTAAAGCATCAGCAGCGTTATTTAATAAAGAGGGTGCGAAATTAGTTCTCGTCGATTTAGATGAAAGTAAAGGGAACAAAGTGGCAGAAGAGTTCGGCGGCGAAACAATTTTCGTACAGGCAGATGTAACGAGTGAAGAAGATGCTAAAAGAGTGTTTGATAAAACAATAGAAAAATTCGGCCGTATAGATATTCTGTTCAATAACGCAGGCATCGGTGCAACGAAACCGACACACGAAGTATCGTATG
>CANRKV010000235.1 GCA_947631305.1 uncultured Jeotgalicoccus sp. | reverse complement strand
CAGCGATTCATCTGTCATTACTTAACATTGTCGAAAATGGTGATGAAATCGTCGCATCTGCGAATCTTTACGGCGGGACATACAACCTTTTAAATGTAACGTTTAAAAAAATGGGAATTAAAACTCATTTCGTTGATCCATCAGATCCTGAAAACTTTAAAGCAGCTATTAACGATAAAACACGCGCTGTATTTGCTGAAACGATTGGTAACCCGCGTATCGATGTTTTAGATATTGAAAAAGTTGCAGAAATTGCACACAGCAATAATCTTCCATTAATAGTCGACAGCACATTCGCAACACCGTACTTACTCCGTCCGTTTGAACATGGTGCGGACATTATCGTCCATTCAGCGACGAAGTTTATCGGCGGACACGGGACTTCAATCGGCGGTATTATCGTCGACAGCGGCAAATTCAACTGGGATAACGGTAAATTCCCGGGGTTGGTTGAGCCGGATGAAAGCTATCACGGTGTATCTTATGCGAATGATATCGGACCTGCAGCGTACATTACGAAAGCACGTGTTCAATTACTACGTGACTTAGGTTCGGCAGTAGCACCATTTAACGTGCAGCAGTTCCTCTTAGGACTTGAAACACTGCACCTCCGCATGGAGCGTCATTCAGAAAATGCACAAAAAGTAGCGGAGTATTTAGAACAGCATCCTAAAGTGAAATGGGTAAATTATCCGGGACTTAAGAGTAATCAATATCATGACCTTGGGAAAAAATATTTACCGAAAGGACAGGGTGCAATACTGACATTCGGTATCGACGGTTCAGTAGATGAAATTGCTAAATTCGTCGACGGGCTTGGCCTGTTCTCATTAGTCGCAAACGTCGGAGATTCAAAATCATTAGTCATTCACCCGGCATCGACAACACACCAGCAGTTAACTGAAGAAGAACAAATCGCTTCGGGAGTACTGCCGGAGCTAGTGCGTCTGTCTATCGGAACAGAAAATATCGATGATATCATCAGCGATTTGGAAAGCGGTCTGAAAGAAGTATAAAAGAAGTAAAGCCGCGAGAGGATCTCTCGCGGCTTTCATTATTTAAATGCGGAAACTGCTAATCTGCTTTCAAAAACAGGGTATAGAAGCTGTGAGTATAAATTTTGGAGGTATGTTGAATGAGTATAAACAGCTGGTCAAAAAGCCTTGTTATTGAGCATTGGCCAAAGCGTGAGCCTAATTCTCATAAAGGCAGCCACGGTAAAGTCGGTATTATTGCGGGCAGTGAAACAATGCCGGGTGCAGCAGCGATTTGTGCTTCTGCGGCGGTCGAAAGCGGAGCGGGTTTAACGACAGTCAATACACTGAGGTCAGTTATCCCAATTGTTGCATCACATGTGCCGGAAGCGACGTTTTATTACAGGGACGATGAATTAAATACTTTTTTGGAAGGTAAGGATGCAGTCGCGGCAGGTCCCGGTCTTGGACGATTATCGGATGATATTATCGAGGATTTAATTACTAATTTCGAGGGGCCGCTGGTTATTGATGCGGACGGATTATACGAACTCAACAAGCACGAGGCGCTGATCAGAAAGCGTGACAGTCCGTTAATCATTACACCTCATGCCGGAGAAATGGCACGTATTATTAATGAAGATATTGAGTATGTTAATAACAATCGCTATGAAGCAGCGGCAAAGCTTGCATCTGATTACGGAATATACGTTGTGCTGAAAGGTCCGGAAACGATAGTTGCAGAACCGGACGGGGCGCTGTGGGTTAATCATACAGGCAACTCGGGGCTCGCAAAAGGCGGGACCGGAGATGTGTTAACCGGTATAATACTTGCCTTTATCGGCCAAAGTAAAGACATTCAGCCAGCTGTTTCAAATGCGGTGTATATGCACGGCTATGCTGCAGATTATTTAATTGAACAGGGTGAAGCGATTGAAGCAGTGACAGCTTCAAAAGTAATTAATACTTTAAGTACATCATTTCAATCTATAATAAATTAGAATTATCGGATTATTATAAAAATTAAATTGTCATAAGGTATTCACAGCATATATAATGCAGTTGTATCTAGAATGAATAAAAAGGGGATTTATAGTTATGAAGGAAAATATTTATGGAAATGTACCGTGCTTTTTAGGTGCAGAAAATCTCGTTAAAAAAGGAACTTACGATACAGATGTTATTTTTTACGGCGCGCCGTTTGAAGGGGAAAGCACGTGGGGAGATTACACAGGTGTGGAACTCGGGCCGAAGCAGATCCGTTCTTCATCTGCACGCTACAGCGGTTATTTACCGGAGCTCGATCACGTTGATGTGACGGAGCATCTGACGTTCGGAGATGCAGGAGATGTGCCGTTTGTCGCACATGATAACGCACAGTCTTATCAGAACATCGAAGATTTCTCTGCTGAACTATGGAAAACAGGCAAGTTTCTCGTCGGTTTCGGCGGAGAACACGGCGTTACTTATCCGATTTTGAAGTCGCTTGCTGAAAGCGGTAAAAAAGTCGGCATTATACATCTTGACGCGCATTACGATAACATGCCGGATTATGAAGGCGAGATATACGCCCGCAACACGCCGTTTATGCGTTTGTACGAAACAGAAGGCGTCCGTAACGAGTCGATTATTCACACGGGGATTCACGGCCCGCGCAACAAACCTGACACAGGCCGCTATGCACAGGAAAACGGTGCAGT
>CANRKV010000234.1 GCA_947631305.1 uncultured Jeotgalicoccus sp. | reverse complement strand
GATTCAGACGCTGACTTTCCTCTTGCGTATTTAGTCGGCAGAGGGCAGGGGCTGACACCGTCAGGCGACGATATTATTACAGGCATACTGTATATCAACTGCCTCGAACCTTTTATTGCAGAAAAACATTTGAACAGTTTGTCATCGTATATAGGTGAAAGTGTAACGACAATTGTCAGTGAGAACTTTATCAGACTGGCCCTCGAGGGCATTTTTTCAAGACGCATTACAGATATTGGTGAGACGCCGGACAAAGAAACAGTGGATGCGCTTCTCGAACTGGGTTCCAGCTCAGGGCGCGACACACTGTACGGCATTTATATGACATTAAATAGGAGATGAAACAATGGGTAAAAAAGTAGTTTTAGCATTAGGCGGTAACGCAATCTTACAGCCTAAACAGAAAGCAACATTTGAAAACCAGTACCAGAACGTAGTCAATGCAGCAAACCGTATGGTTGAAATTTCGGAAGCAGGTCACAAAATCGTTGTAACACACGGTAACGGACCTCAGGTCGGAAACATCATCGCTCAAAACGAAGCAGCTAAAGAAGATATTCCGGCAATGCCGATTTTTGTTAACAACGCTGAATCACAAGGTATGATCGGCTACATGATGGAATCTGCTCTTAAAAACAGACTGACTGAAGGCGGCGACGACACTAACGTTGTCACGCTTCTGACTATGGTTGAAGTCGACAAAGACGACAAAGCATTTGATAACCCGACTAAACCGGTTGGCGTATTCTTCACAGAAGAAGAAGCTAAGCAGATGACTGAAGAAAAAGGCTACCAGATGGCTGAAGATGCAGGACGCGGCTTCAGACGTGTTGTTCCATCTCCGGAACCAAAAGTAATCCACGGTGTGGACGAAATTAAAACATTAATCGAATCATCAATCGTTGTATCATCAGGCGGCGGCGGAATTCCGATTTACCGCGATGAAAAAGGTCAAATCCACGGCGTAGAAGCTGTAATCGATAAAGACCGTTCAGGATTAAAACTCTCAGAACAAACTGAAGCAGACGTATTCATGATGCTTACAGACGTTCCTAACGTCTACATTAACTTCGGTAAAGAAAACGAAGAAAAATTAGAAGCAATTACAGTTGAAGAAGCAGAAAAACACGTAGCTGACGGACAATTCCCGGCAGGTTCAATGCTTCCTAAAATTGAAGCAGCAATCGCATTCGCTAAACACGAAGGCAAAGAAGGCATCATCTGTTCATTAGATGAAGCAGTATTAGCACTTGAAGGTAAAGCGGGTACGAGAATTAAACTTTAATATAGATTGAAAGCGGTGAAGACTGAGGTCTTCACCGCTTTTTTTGTACTTACAGCAATTTTTTATCTGTGTTTTTATTCATAATCCATCTGACTAAGAGTCCAATACCGATGATTATGCCGACGTAGCCGAAGATTGGATAGAAGAAATTAACGAGATCGACAAAGCCGATAAATGTTAAAAGATATCCAATTATAAGCATTGCTGCAAGCAGCAGTTTGTAATTTCTTGAATATGGTGTTGTAAATCTTGCTGTAACAGAGTAAAGCATGCCGACAACAGTGTTGTAAATCAGCAGAATTATAATGAGTGAGAATAGTGTGCCGAGTACCGGGTGAATAGCATTCGCCATAACCAGCGTTGGCAGCGCCACTTCATTTGCCTCATCAAGCACAGCGAGCATGCCTGTGTTTAATAAGAGCAACATTACGATAAAAATAATACCGCCGTAAACAGCACCGCGTCGTGCGACGAATTGTTTATCAGCATCAGCTCCCATAATAGAAAGGAAACTGAATGTTACCCCGAGAACGATACCTGCATAGGTGATGGAATCAAGCCACCATAAACCTGTCGGTGTGCGGCTGATATCTGCAACCTGATCAATCTGCTCAATTGCCACTTGCGGATTCAATATATTAACCACAGAAATAATAAATACCGCAATTACCAGAAACGGTGTAACCACTCCGAGAACGGTAAGAATTTTATCGAAATCCATAAGTAAGGTGAAAAATACGAGAACAATTAATATTATTATTCCAATCCATGGTTCTATGTTGAAACTTTCTTTAAATGCGGAACCGCTCCCCGCAATCATTACTATTGCAATACCATACATAAAAACAGTAAATAAATAGTCAATTATAGTACCTGCAGTTTTCCCGAATAATTTATTTAATGGTACTTCATGGGAAGGTACATCATATCTGTAGCCCAATTTGGCAGTCTGTCTGCCGATAAATATTACACATATTGCAGTGAGCGCTATCCCTGCATAACTCCACAGTCCAAAACTGGTAAAAAATTGTAAAACTTCCTGCCCAGTAGAGAATCCTGCACCTACGACAATACCTGTATAGGCGAGCGCGAATTTCATTGCACCTTTTTGTGAATTCACAAAAAATCTCCTCCTAATTAAATAACACAAGTTAACATAGTAACACAGTTGCGGCTTTATAATAACCATGAATGTGTAAAAAGTAAGATAAAATTAGATGTAAATTCATGTAATATTATTTCGAAATCTTAGGTCTGCAGTTTTGTGATTTTTGTATGTTGTTTGCCTGTGCTGATTTTTTTGAAGGATTATGCTGTATAACTGAAGTAACTTAATATTTTGCAGGAGGCGGATAAATGTTCTTGAATCCGAGAAATAAATCACAGGACTTATTATTTTA
>CANRKV010000233.1 GCA_947631305.1 uncultured Jeotgalicoccus sp. | reverse complement strand
ACTATTATTCCTGCAGTGTTCGCACCAGTTCTCAGCATCATACTCGGACTGTTAAGCCTGCTGCTCGTTCTTGTAATCGCACGAAAACTCGATTTAACCTACCGCCCGGAGACGTTAATTATTACGGGTATTCTGCTCGGCGCAATGTTATCCGGCGTGCTCTATATTATTATTCTGTTATTTCCGGAAGATACAGCGAATATCGCACGTTACATGTTCGGCTCGCTCGGCGGTGCGGATTTCACGAAAGTGTCAGTATTATTAATCCTGACAGCAGTGTCATTTATAATTCTCGAACGTTATGGGCATGTATTAGATCTCTTGAAACTCGGCGACATTAGAGCGCATGCGCTCGGTGTAAACGTCAGTGTCATCCGTCCAGCACTGTTAATTACAGCAGCAGTACCGCCGCTCGTCGCCATCAGCTATACCGGAATTATTGCGCTCGTCGGCATTATTATTCCGCAAATTATTTTATATATTAAACCGATGGCTTTCCGGCCGCTGTTAAAACGGTCAATTTTACTCGGCGGACTTTACGTGCTGATTATCGATACGCTCGGGCGCACATTAATCGCTCCGCTCCAGATTCCGACCGGTGTAATGGTTATGCTGTCGGCAGTACCGCTGTTTATATTTCTGCTGTACAAACGCATTCTTGTGAATCCGCGTTAACTAAAAGTCCCGGGAATCTTTCTGTCAGAATATTATGGATTAATTAGTAAACTCACGTTAAAGAATGTTATATTTATAAAAAAGGGGGAAATTCGATGAGCAAAGTTTCTATTGATGACATTTTCAAAATTAAGTCGGTGTCTTCACCGAAAGTTGTACCGCAGTCGGACAGAGTCACTTATCTTGTGACGGCGACTGATGAGGACAAGGATACTTACTATTCATATCTGCACAATTTTGACGGCAGGGGTACTATCCAGCTTACATATAAAAACGAGACGATAACAAACGTCTCTCACTCACATGACGGTGCACTGACATTATTTACAGCGCCGGATGATGATAAGAAACCGCAGGTATTTATACTGAGGCATGCCGGCGGTGAGCGTGAACAGCTGACGCACGAAGATGATGGGGTATTCGGCGCGCAGTTTTCAAACGACGGGAATTCGGTGTTTTATCACGTTTCCGTTGAGAAAAATAAAGAAGAAAGTACTGACAAAGACGATAAAGATAAAAAACCTGAAGCGGCAGTCATTACCCGCATGAAATATAAAAGCGACGGTGGTCCTGGACCGTACGGCGTCTTAAAAGAGAAATATACGTCGGTAAAATCGATTGATATTAAATCGGGTGAAACAGAGACTGTATTGTCGGGTGAAGAAAACTTTACACTTTACGATGTTTTTGAAGGCGGTTTTATATACGCAACTGACGTAAGCGACAATCCTGATTTCAATTTCGCACAAAAACTTTATCTCCGTAAAAATAATGAAGATAAATTAATCCGTGAGGATGCCAGCTTTATGAAGGCGGAAATTTCAGCGGATCAGAATCATATCTTAATGACGGTAATGACGCGCAAGTTTAAAAATGCGACGCATCCGCACATCGAAGTTTACAATGTGAGTACAGGTGACAGCATTGATGTCACAACAAAACTGGATAAGCCGGTCGGCGGACTTGTTGCACAGGATACACAGCAAAATGCGGAGGGTAACACAGCGGAATGGATATCAGACACTGAGTACGTTTTTCTCGTATCGGAATTCGGCAGCGTAAACTTATACAAAGGTGATGTTGAAGGAAATATCCGTCCGTTATTGCGCGGAGAGCATAATATATTCGGCATGGATGCCGACGCGGATGCTGCGTATTTAACAATTTCTACGCACGTATCGCCAAGTGAATTATATAAATTTGATTTTAAAACTGAAGCGCTGACGCAGCTGACAGAAATTAATTATGACTACGTCACGGATACTGAACTTGTTAAACCGGAACCGATTGAGTTCACAAGTTTTGATGACACGGCAATTCACGGCTGGTTTATGAAGCCGGCAGGATATGAAACGGGTAAAAATTATCCGATGGTCACGAATATTCACGGCGGACCGCACGCCTTATATGCGAACACGTACTTCCATGAAATGCAGGTGCTCGCAGCGAAAGGGTACGCAGTACTATTCATTAACCCGCGCGGCTCGCACAGTTATTCTCAGGAATTTGTTGACGCAGTGCGCGGCGACTACGGCAACGGCGATTACAAAGATATTATGAGTGCAGTTGATTATATTACTGATAAGTACGACTGGATTGATTCAGACAACCTCGGCGTGACCGGCGGCTCTTACGGCGGCTTTATGACTAACTGGATTGTCGGTCATACGAACCGCTTTAAAGCAGCGGTAACACAGCGCTCAATCAGTAACTGGATCAGTTTCAGAGGCGTATCCGATATCGGCTATTACTTTACGGACTGGCAGATTTTAGCCGGGCTCGATGATCTCGATAAATTGTGGCATCATTCACCGCTGAAATACGCTAAAGACGTTGAGACACCGTTATTAATTCTGCACGGTGAGCAAGATATACGCTGTCCGATTGAACAGGGAGAACAGCTGTTTATCGAGCTGAAGTCGAGAGGGAAAGAAACGGAATTCGTCCGTTTCCCGGAATCGTCACATGACTTATCACGCTCTGGCAAACCGAGTTTGAGAATGCAGCGTTTAGCTCAT
>CANRKV010000232.1 GCA_947631305.1 uncultured Jeotgalicoccus sp. | reverse complement strand
GGCATCGAGCAGGGTGTGGACTTTATCGCAGCGAGTTTCGTAAGACGTGCACAGGATGTGCTTGAAATCAGAGAACTCCTTGAAACACACGAAGGCGAATATATTAAAATCATTCCTAAAATTGAAAACCAGGAAGGCATCGATAATATCGATGAAATCCTGAAAATTTCTGACGGCCTGATGGTTGCCCGCGGTGACCTTGGTGTTGAAATCGCACCGGAAACAGTGCCGATGAAGCAGAAAGAACTGATTAGAAAATGTAACCTGTTAGGTAAACCCGTTATTACTGCAACGCAGATGCTTGATTCAATGCAGACGAATCCGAGATGTACACGTGCTGAAGCGAGTGATGTGGCGAACGCGATTTACGACGGTTCGGATGCGGTAATGCTGAGCGGTGAAACAGCTGCAGGTGCATACCCGGTTGAAGCGGTGCTGACGATGGCTAAAATCGCAGTGTCGGCTGAAGAAGCTCAGGATTATAAGAAATTATTATCTGACAGAACGAAATCAACGCAGACAAACATGGTTACAGCAATTGGTGTATCTGTTGCACACACTGCGCTTAACTTAAACTGTAAAGCAATCGTTGCGGCAACTGAAAGCGGACATACCGCGAGAATGATCGCGAAATACCGTCCTCATGCAAACATCGTTGCAGTTACGCCGTACGGACATGTTGCACGCCAGCTTAACTTAGTGTGGGGTGTAAATCCGATTGTTAAAGCGGCGGAAAGAGATACGGATGATCTGTTAAATACTTCAGTTATGGCGACGCTTGAAAAAGGCTACGCTAACGAAGGCGATTTAATTATTATTACTGCAGGTGTACCGGCAGGCCGTGCGGGTACGACTAACTTAATGAAACTTCACGTAGTCGGAGATACGCTGATTAAAGCACAGGGTATCGGCGATAAAAGTGCGGTAGGCGAAGTAGTTACTGCGAGAAATTATAATGAACTTGCAGAAAAAGATACAACTGACAAGATTGTCGTTGTCCAGTCGGTCGACGCATTGATGACACCGCTGTTAATTAAAGCGGCAGGACTCATTACAGTCGAAGGCGGACTGACGAGTCAGGGTGCCATCGTTGGATTAAACCTGGAACTTCCGACAATTGTCGGTGCGAAAGAAGCGCTTGAAGTGCTGGAAGACAACATGCTCGTAACAATCGACAGTGAGCAGAGTGTGGTCTACAGCGGACACGCGCACGTGCTATAAAGATTAGAGGTGTATTGGATGAAAAGAACGCTCGCTGCATTATTCGGAAGTATATTAATTTTATCAGCATGTTCAGGCGGGGAAGAAGAACAGCCCGCTGATGAGAACACATCGGAAGAAACTGCAGATCAGGCAGCCGATGAAACTGCTGAAGAAAATACAGAGGAAACAGCCGGGAACAGCGATATTACATCAGCAGAATTAATACAGAGTGCTGTTGAAAACAGCGACGGCATTACGAGCTATGAAGCACAGCAGTCATTTAAAATCACAATGCCGGACGAAGAAAGCACAATACGCACGATTATGACGTACGGCGGACAAAATGAATTTAAACTTTCGGTCAATAACAACGGCGACATTGTTACGCACTACGTCGTCGAAGGCGATCACTTTATGTATGCCGGCAACGAAGTCGTCGATACTGAAGAAACAGTGGAAATTGAAGGCAATGATTATCAGACAATCGTTGCCTCGCTTGAAAACTATCCGGACGGCGAAGTCAGTGCGCTTGATGAAGGATATGCACTGACGGTAAACGTCCGGGACATGTCCGGCTTCAGTAATTTAGTAGACGAGGAAACGCTCGAGGCAGTTGAAACGGCAGAAAGCATCAACGGCACGATGCAGCTTTATTTCGATGCGGAATATACATTTACGGGCAGCGAACTGAAAGCAGATCTCACAGATGAAGGCGAAGACATCACTATCCATTCGACAGTCGATTACACGAACATCGATAATGTCGACATGATTGAAAAACCGCATAATATGACTGAGTAAAATTATAAATCAGCCCCCGGGACCGAAGAAAACTGCGGTTTCTGGGGTTTTTGTCTGCACGCTAATCCTTGGCTGCCATAAGCCGTCTCTTTTATTAACTTATACTTATGATATAATATAAGATAATTAACTGATTCTTATTACACGGTAAGAATTCAGTTAATTCATAGCTAAGTACAGCAGTATCATGGGTTGCGCTTACATTATGTACTCTTATTCACAAAGAACGCGTGCAAGTAAGGGTAAACATAATTGTGACAATTTTGTTATACTTGATTTAAAGATTCTGTTACATATTTAGGAGGGGTATTTATGACTGGAAACAGCGGTTTAGAAGGTGTTGTAATTGGCGAATCAAGAATCAGTTCAATTATCGGCACACAGCTGACGTATTGCGGTTATGAAATTGATGATTTAGCAGAAAATGCTGAGTTTGAAGAAGTGGTTTATCTATTATGGCACGATCATTTACCAAACAAAGAGGAACTGAAAGCTTTTAGAAAAGAATTATATGACCACGCATTTTTAACAGAAGATGCTAAAGGTTTCTACAAAACATTTGTAGATAAATCTGTACATCCTATGAGTGCACTGCGTACTGCAGTGTCACTGCTCGCACACACGGATGAGCAGGCTGAAGATCAGTCTGAAGAAGCGACACTGCGTAAAGGCATCCGCATTCAGGCAAAAA
>CANRKV010000231.1 GCA_947631305.1 uncultured Jeotgalicoccus sp. | reverse complement strand
GTAAAACGCAATACCCATCTGAACAGAATAATCACAGGCGGTTCGCAGGAGCGTGAACGCCGTGCAGGTACAGAAAATACATTGTATGCACATGCAATGAGTACAGCGATGCAAAAAGCCGGCGCCAGCCGTGAAGAAACTGCAGCTGTGCTCCAATCATTAAAAGAGACATTGCTTGCAGAACTTAAACAGCAGGAAGTACCATTCGAAATTAACGGCAGTGTCGACACACAGACCAACCATATTGTTAATTTGTATTTCCCCTGGAGCACATCTGAGTATCTGTTAACAGCGATGGATATGGCAGGAATATATGCTTCCGGCGGCTCTGCATGCAATGCAGGTACAGTACAGCCGTCTCATGTTATTGAAGCGATGTATGATGAAGACCGTGCGAGAAGTTCAATACGCTTCAGTTTCGGAGAACAATTAACTGAGGACGATATGAAATATATCGCAGCAAAACTAAAAGATATTTATACGGGTCTCGGCTCGAATGGATTTATATAATTTTAAAGGATAAGAAAGGAAGTATTTTAATGACTAATAAAGACACGACTGTTGTTGTTGGAATGAGCGGAGGCGTCGATTCTTCAGTGACGGCTAAATTACTGCTCGAACAGGGATACAACGTCGTCGGTATATTTATGAAAAACTGGGATGACACGGATGAATTTGGAGTATGTACAGCGACGGATGATTACGAAGATGTGAGACTCGTTGCAGAAGAAATCGGTATTCCGTATTACTCTGTAAACTTTGAAAAAGAATATCACGACCGTGTATTCCAGTATTTTCTTGATGAATATAAAAAAGGACGCACACCGAATCCGGATGTAATGTGTAATAAAGAAATTAAATTTAAAGCATTTTTAGACCACGCAATGAAACTCGGAGCAGACTATGTGGCAACGGGCCACTATGCGCGTGTGACACACGATGAAAATGGCGTACAAATGCTGCGCGGTGTGGACAATAATAAGGATCAAACATATTTCTTAAACCAGCTGACAACAGAACAGCTGTCAAAAGTATTGTTCCCGCTCGGACACTTGGAGAAGCCTGAAGTTCGCAGACTTGCACATGAATATGACCTTGCAACGAAAGATAAAAAAGACTCGACTGGAATTTGCTTTATCGGCGAAAGAGACTTTAAAGAGTTCTTAAGCGGCTACCTGCCTGCAAATCCAGGACGTATGATTAACATGGAGACAGGCGAAGACAAAGGTAAACACGACGGTTTAATGTACTACACAATCGGCCAGCGTCAGGGGCTTGGTATCGGCGGAGACGGCGGTCCGTATTTCGTCGCCGGTAAAAACCTTGAAACAAATGAGCTATACGTTGTACAGGGAGATAACCACGAAGCTCTGCTCTCAACTAGACTGACAGCAAATGAAGTGAACTTTATCAACCCTGTTGCCGAAGCGTTCGAATGTACTGCTAAATTCAGGTACCGCCAAAAAGATGTGCCCGTATCTGTTAAAGTACTTGGTGATGATTTGATTGAAGTATCATATGAGAGTGCAAGCGCGGTAACGCCTGGTCAGGCTGTTGTGTTATACGACGGTGAGACAGTTATCGGCGGAGCAACAATCGATAAAGTATACCGTAACGAACAAGCACTGGAGTACCTTGCGTAATGTTTGAATACCAGAAACATATTGAAGCAGGGGAACATGAAGAAGCACTGGAAATGATTTTTAAAACGATTGATGAAAATCCGCAAGATGAAACACACTATATCAATGGTGCAGTGGTGCTGAGTCAGATCGGCAAAATTGAGGAAGCGGAACGCTTTCTCCAGCAAGCGCTTGTACTGAAGCCGGAGAGCTTCAGTGCGGGCTACACGCTGGCCAACCTGTACTTTAACGCAGAGCGTTATAAAGAAGCACTGACGCTTTATTTAAACGTCTATGATAAACATTATGAAGACGGCGATTTAAACTTTATGATTGCACGTTCATACGTCAACACCGGCGATTTTACGATGAGCATTCCATTTTTTGATACTGCTCATAAAAACGAACCGGAGGATATGGATATCAGTTTCGAATACGGTTTAACATTGTGCCAGCTTGAACAGTATGAACCGGCGCAGAAGCTGTTAACTTCCGTAACAGAAAAGACGGATCACGCAGATGCCGAATATAATCTCGGTTTAGCGACGTATATGAAAGATGACAGCATTGAAGCGGCGCGCAAGCACTTTAAGCGCGCAATTGATATTCAGGCTGACCATCACCTGGCACATCATGCACTGAAAAAATTTGAAGAGCTGGAGTAGATCAATATGACACCAGATGCACAGACATCTATATATGATGAACTTTATATTATCGGTGATGTGGACCGTGTAATCTTCATGAGTGAAGATACGCGGTTTCATGTGCTGCGTGTCAATGTGACGAAAACGAACACTCAATTTAAAGAGGATGCGATTGTCACCGGTCATTTTCACGATATCGAGGAAACCGAAAACTATAAATTCACAGGCAAGGTCACTCAGCATGCACGCTTTGGCGAGCAGTTCAGTGCCACTGAATTTAAAAAAGAAATACCAAATACCAGCCACGGATTAGTACAGTATTTCTCAAGCGATAAGTTCCCCGGTATCGGAACAAAGACCGCAGAAAAAATAGTCGAAGCACTTGGGCTCGATGCACTGAGTAAGATTGCTAAAGACGACAATGCACTAAATGAAGT
>CANRKV010000230.1 GCA_947631305.1 uncultured Jeotgalicoccus sp. | reverse complement strand
TTATCTCGTCTGCCATGCAGGAAATAATACACTGCGATTCCCGCCAGCACTACAAAAGCCAGCGTTAAATACATTCCCCCATAGCCGAATGATGCTGCAATCGGCCCTAAGAGAAACGGCCCGAAGCCCAGTCCTAAATCCAGTGCAATAAAGTATGTGGTATTCGCAAGACCGAGACGTTCTCTCGGTGTCACTTTAATCGACAGTGCCTGTGTAATCGACTGCACGTTGCCGTAGCCGAAACCAATCAGTACTGCTGCAATCAGAAATGCCAGCGTAGCTGTGGCCTGGCTGATTACTGCGAGCCCCAGTGCAAACATAATAATTGCAGGATACATTACAATGTTCGCGCCTTTACGGTCAAGTAGCGGTCCTGTCACCGGACGCGACAGCAGTACTGTCACACCGTACACCGTAAAGTACAGACTTCCCGCCTGTATCAGGCTGATGCTTTCTGCGTAAGCCGTAACGTACGATAAAATCCCTGAATACGCAAATGCCATTACGAACATAACTGCTGAAATCGGTATTGCCCGTTTTTCGAAGAAGTCCATAATCTTAAATTTCCCGCCGGCTGTTGATTTAACCGGTCTCATAGGCGGCGCCTTAACTGTCAGCCCGATAATCAGACTGATTACTGCCATCGCAAATGAAAAGATAAAAATACTGGTAAATCCGTATGCTGCGATAAAAGCAACACCAATCAATGGACCGACAGCCGTCGCCAATACTACTGACATACTGAAGTAGCCGATTCCCTCGCCGTTTCTGCTCGGCGGTATGATCTGTGCAATGATTGTACCTGTTGCCGTCATTGCATAACCCATAGCTATACCGTGTAAAATACGCAGTAAAATAAGCGGATATATACTCATTGGGATTAAATAAGATGCAGTCAGCACAACGATGAGTGCCGAGCCGATCATCAGCATTTTTTTACCGCCCATTGCAGTAATATGCTTGCCGCCGAACACTCTTCCAATCAGCGAACCAATAATAAACGAACTGGATACAAGCCCCGCCATACCGACCGACGCGCCGTATTCCTGAGTCGCGTACATTGCCATTGTCACAAGGAGAAGATACTGTGACATCATCAGCGCAAAGTTAACAATTGATGTGTTTATAAAATCCTTCGTCCACAATCTGTCTTTATATACTTCCGACAATATAATTGCACTTCCTTAATAATTTATTGAATCTCTCTATTTTCCATTAAATAACAAGCGTTGTCTATAGACGAAGTGCATAAAAATAATAAACCTGTTTTAACATTCATTTGTTTCAAAGAAATGATTCACCAGCTCTTCAGTTTCCGTCGAGAGCATGCCGACACCTCTGATTAAATAATCCGACCCTGCTGACAATGCTCCGATTGTGTATAAATTATTCATAGTACCGAATCTCGGACTGATAATTTCATGATCTTTATTTAACAGCACTCCGCCGAATTCGTCCGCTTCAAGCAATAATGCATCATACATATTCTGCACTAATTCTGTATTATCTTTTTCAATATTTTTAACCGGTCCTGTAGCATTAATCAGTATATCAAAATGCTCTGTCTCACCATCTTCAAAAGTTACAGTGAATCCATCATCCACTGCTGCAGACTCCATGCCGTGCATAAAGACAAGCTTGTCTTCATCAATCCATTTGAGAATCTGTTCCGCACCATGAGGCGGCATCGGTGAATGATTGCCATCGATATAAGGATGGTATTTTTCTAAGAACGTCCGTTTATCCTGGCGTGATAAATATTTAAACAGTATTTTAAATGTATCCTCCAGCTGTACGATTAAATACTGAAGTCTGCCGACACTGTCCATATGTTCAAGATCGTATTTCAAATCAATTTCAGGACGATCTGTCTTACGTTCAAAAAGTGATATATCGACCTGCTGTGCTTCCATTTCCTCTTTAAACAGCTCAAGTAATTTATCGAGCGGAATCAGACCATCTCTTTCATAGTGAAATGCTGCATCCAAAGTAAAATGTTCCGGTTTAAAATCAAAGTATGTTCCTCTGACAGCAGGCATCTCCCCGCTCCTTGATAATACATACACTTTTTCATGGCCGTTAAGCAGTAAATATCTGAAACTGTCGATAGCAGACAAACCGCTCCCGATGATTCCGATTCTGCCTTCCAGCTGGTTTAACTTCTTCTCAATCGGATACGGATTATAAAAATAGTTGCTGTTACCCTTCAAATTGTACGGATCACTGTATGACAATTCCCCTGTCATTAAATATACTGCATCATAATCTTCTTCATTTTCATCTGCGCGCAGTCTGTACGTGTTTTTATCTTCATTAAATATAATGTTGTCTGCATATTTTTTTATAATATTAATATTGGAATGCTCAGCTGCGAACGACATCAAGGAGCTGTGCATATACTCTCCATAAACTCTGCGGCTCGTAAAATTTGCAGCCTCATACTCTGAATTCTCCAGCCACGTCGTAAAACCATTAGGGTCAGCAGTCAGAGACATCTCTGCTGCCGGCAGATTAATAATTAAATTTTCATCGTCATGCTGATAAGCATAACCCCGCCCCATTGTTTCCCGTGCATCATATATATCGATATTAAAATTCTCATTGAATCTTTCATCGTTCACAAAAAACTTAACGATTGAAATACCGGCCACTCCGGCACCCGCAATTGCTATTCTTTTAGCTTTCATCGCTTCATCACTGTCCTCTAA
>CANRKV010000229.1 GCA_947631305.1 uncultured Jeotgalicoccus sp. | reverse complement strand
CAGAAAATACAATCTGTTATCCGTTTCGATACGGTAGGCATCATTCACATCGCCGCCGCTGACAGGTGTGATATTTTTAATATTTTTAACCGCTAATTGTGAGGTCCATTGTTTATCCATTAAAGCTTCTCCTTCCTTAAACTTTATACTTCTCTATATTTCCTTTAGAATATATGTGAAACACAACAGCATTCGAAATCCAGATAAAGCTTGCAGTACAAGGGTTATAATGCATATAGTTATTAAATAACGCATAGCATTACAGGTTGGAAAGGACACTATTTTATGAAAAGAGTTATACTTGCCGCCATTATTATCGCTGCTGCAGTATTTGGTTTAATTTACGCAGACAGTAAAACTGATGAGGGCTTAATAGAAGAACTTAAAATTATTCTCACCCCTGATCCTATGGAAAACAACACGTATGATCAGGGAGAATGTACGTACTATGTATTCGATAAGGTTAAAGAAGACGGTATGATGATAGAACGTACATGGAGCGATGCTGAATACTGGGCAGACCGAGCAAAAGAAGACGGTTACGTTGTAAATGATGTACCTGAAGAGGGTTCATTAATGCAGACCGACCGGGGTGAAATCGGGCACGTTGCTTACATTGAAACTGTCCATGAAGACGGTTCATTCGATATATCGGAAATGAATTTTCTTGAAGCATATGAAGTTTCAGAGCGGACAATCACCACAGAAGAAGCTGCTGATTATAAATATATTCACCCTAAAGTAAATAAACACGCTGAGAAGAAGTAATATCTTTTCACTATTTTGATTTTTCACTATTTTATTTGTTCAGCACAGTAGATTTCTGCAAGTATTCCACTTCATATTTATCTGCTGACTTACGAATAAATGCCAGCATCTTTTCTGCCGGTATCGATTCCTTTTTATAAGCTTCTTTCAAATGCAGATACTCATTTTTTTCTGCATTCGTACATATCTTTTTAAAATATCCCCACATATGATCAGCTGTATTAATGACAGCACCAGGTTCAGGTGTAATTTTAAGTGCATCATCGATTAATGTTTCGAGCACCTCCATTGATATACCTTTCTTCAATTCCTCTCTGATTAAATTATAATGTTTTTGCGAATGCATCATCACCTTATACTTTTCTTCGGCCCACAGTTGTTCAATCATTCCACGCTGTTTCATCAGATCCCTTCTTCCCTTTTACTTTGATTATCTTTTACCCTGTTTCACAGAACGATACATATTATATTGACATTCGGATATTATTAGCATAAACTTTCAGAGTGATAATGATTCTCAATACTAATTGAAGAACCATCTATATGAGAGGTGACTGTGTTGAACGCACTTGAAATAAATAATATAGCGGTTGGCTATCACAACCGTTCGGTAATAAATGACTTAAGTGTTACGATTCCCAAAAATAAAATAACGACAATTATCGGACCGAACGGCTGCGGAAAGTCTACTTTGATAAAAACAGTTTCCCGTATATTAAAAGCTGAGAAAGGCATGATTTTACTCGATGGCAAAGCGATTAATACTCTAGACACCAGGGAAATCGCCAAGCAGATGGCGATTTTGCCGCAAACTGCAGAATCTCCCGGCGGACTCACCGTTTTTGAACTTGTTTCATATGGTCGTTTTCCATACAGAAAAGCACTCGGTTCTCTAAGCAAAGAGGATTATAACTATATTAACTGGGCGATTGAAGTAACCGGGCTTGCAGACTTCACAGATCGTGAAATCAGCGATATGTCAGGCGGCCAGCGCCAGCGTGTCTGGATTGCTATGTCTCTTGCACAAGGCACGGAAACGCTCGTGCTCGATGAACCAACTACTTATTTGGATCTAGCTCACCAGCTCGATATTCTGCTCCTTTTGAAAAAATTGAATATCGAAGAACACCGCACAATTATTATGGTTCTGCACGATTTGAACCATGCTTCAAGATTTTCTGATTACATGATCGCAATGAAGGACGGGAATTTGATTACAAAAGGCAGTCCTGAAGAAGTCATGACACATCAAAATTTAAGAACTCTCTTTAATATCGAAGCAGATATTCAAAAGTGTCCTTATAGTGGTCATCCGATCTTTACTTCGTATCATTTAAGCAGTCGGGACAAAAATTATGAGTAAATTAAATTCATCTTTAACTGATAAAGAACAGGTGAAGGCAGTGAAGAATACTGCAAAACCTGTCCGCGGAACAATCATTATTTCAGGCGGATTAATCTTACTGCTCTGTGCATTTGCAGTGTCAATTTCACTCGGGACAGCTGATATAAACTTATCAACAATATGGCATGCTCTATTTAACTTTGACGGCTCTGTCACACAGCACCAGATAATATGGGAACTCAGATTCCCGCGTATTATCGGGGCTGCCATCGTTGGAGCGGCATTCAGCGTCGCCGGAGCATTAATGCAGGGTATGACACGTAACCCGCTTGCGGATTCCGGACTGCTTGGACTGAATGCCGGCGCAGTCATGATGCTCGCAATCAGCTTCAGCTTTTTCCCGGGACTGCCATATGTCTATGTTGTACTGATGTCATTTTTCGGGGCCGCACTTGGTGCAGGTATCGTTTACGGCATCGGTTCGATGAGCCGAAATGGTTTAACGCCGCTTCGCCTAGTTCTTGCAGGGGCCGCCGTCACAGCATTGCTCACTGCATTGAGTGAAGGTATTGCTCTGTACTTTAATGTCGGACAGGATATGGCATTCTG
>CANRKV010000228.1 GCA_947631305.1 uncultured Jeotgalicoccus sp. | reverse complement strand
GTATGCGGTGTCAGCGAAGCTTACGGTTCAAGCGGCAACCCGAGCCCGTTCACAGCACTTGGTCTTTTCGTTGCAACACAGCGTACAGCGAAAGAAGCATTTGGAAGCGATGACTTAACAGGCAAAACTGTATCAGTTCAAGGTGTCGGCAATGTTGCATACAGTCTGTGTAAACACCTGCACGAAGCTGGGGCTAAATTAATCGTTACTGATATTAACGACAAAGCAGTACAGCGTGCAGTTGATGATTTCGGTGCAACTGCAGTCGGTCTTGACGATATCTACAGCGTGGAAGCAGATATCTTTGCACCATGTGCACTCGGCGGTATTTTAAACGACGAGACGATTCCGCAGCTTAAAGTTAAAGCAATTTGCGGCAGTGCAAACAACCAGCTTTTAGATATTGAGAAGCACGGTAAAGCACTTCAGGATGCAGGCATTGTTTACGCGCCTGACTACGTCGTTAACTCAGGCGGAGTAATTAACGTTGCTGATGAGCTTGAAGGCTACAACAAAGAACGTGCAACAGCTAAAGTTAAAGAAGTTTACAACCAGATAGATAAGATCTTTACAATTGCTAAAGATGAAAATATTTCACCGCAGCATGCAGCTGATCATTTAGCGGAATCTCGCATCAAAGCAATTCAAAATGTGAAGAGCGTTTATTCTCAAACTGATAAAAACATCCTTTCCGGACGAAAATAATAATGAAAAAGTTTATACTTGTATTAAATCTCGGGAGTACAACGACGAAAGTTGCGCTCTTCCGAGATTTAAATTGCCACATAGTTAAGACCTACTCCCATGACAAGGGGCTAATCAGCCGGGGGATTAACGAGCAGAAGACAGTACGCTATGACACAGTAATTAAGTTTCTTCGTGAGTGTGAAGTGTCACCGGAAGAAATCAGTATCGTCGCAGCACGCGGCGGACTGCTTCACCCTGTCGAAGGGGGCACGTATTTAATTAACGATGACATGCTTAATGATTTATCGTCCGGAAAATACGGCGATCATGCATCGAACCTGAGCGGTATACTCGCAGCAGAGTTTGCAGGAAACTACAATATCGAAGCTGTAATTACCGATCCGGTCGTTGTCGATGAGCTGTGTATACAGGCTCAATATACCGGCATTAAAAATGTCAGACGCACATCAATCTTTCACGCATTAAATCAAAAAGCAGTTGCCAGGAAGTTTGCAGCTTCAGTCAGTAAAAATTACGAAGACTTAAATTTAATTGTCATTCATATGGGCGGCGGCATTACAGTCGGTGCACACCACCTTGGCCGTGTCATCGATGTGAATAACGGCCTGAACGGTGACGGCCCGATGAGTCCGACACGTGCAGGCAGCATACCGGTAAACGGTCTGTTGAAATATATCGAAGAAAACGAATTGTCCCATCAGGATATTAATAAACTGATTTCAAAACAGGGCGGACTGCTGTCTCATTTAAATACAGAAGATGTGCGGGATATCATCAGTGATATTAATGAGGGAAATACACACAGTGCGGAAGTACTTGAAGCGATGGCATTCCAGATCGGCAAGGAAATCGGTGCTAAAGCAGCTGTGCTGCACGGTGAAATCGATCAGATTATTTTTACCGGCGGTGTCAGCTACAGTGATTATGTAATGAATTTAATCAAACCGTATATTTCATTTCTTGCGCCTGTTACCATTTATCCGGGTGAACTTGAAATGGAAGCACTGGCATATGGTGCACATACGATAAATAAAGACAGAACGTTGCTTAAGACATACAGAGCGGAGGAGACACATGTCTAAAAATTACGATACAGTAGTAATCGGCGGGGGAACCGGCGGTTATGTCACTGCGATTAAACTCAGCCAGCTCGGCCATCAGGTCGCAGTCGTAGAGAAAAGCAAATTGGGCGGAACGTGCTTAAACAAAGGATGTATTCCAACGAAAAGTTTTTTAAAGAGTGCAGACGTCATTAACACTATGAAAAACGCAGACCTTTACGGCATTACACCCGCAAAACCATCATTTGAAATTGCCAATATTATCGAACGTAAAGATAAGGTTGTTAACCAGATGCAGAACGGCATTAAATATCTGCTCGATAAAAATAAAGTGGATATTTACGAAGGCACGGCAACAGTACTTGGGCCGTCGTTATTTTCACCACTTGCAGGTGCTGTCAGTGTCAGCTATGAGGACGAAGAAAAAGAGAGTGAAATACTCGTCAATGATTTTGTCGTTATCGCTGCTGGCTCGAAACCTGCCGAACTGCCATTTATGCCGTTTGACGGCAACGTAATTTTATCGAGTGATGATTTAATGTATATGGAAGATATCCCGAAAAAAATTGCTATAGTCGGCGGCGGTGTCATCGGTGTTGAATTTGCAACAGTACTTAATGCATTCGGTGCAGAAGTCACAATTGTTGAAGCATCAGAGCATATACTGCCGACTGAAGATAAAGACGTGGCACAGGCAGTGTATAAATCACTGACTCAGAGTGGCGTTGAGATTAAAACAGGTGTTAAACTGGAAGCTGAAGGCGTCGATATTAAAGATGACAGCGTCAGTCTGACGATTGCTGATGAGGTTTCAGTTTTCGACAAAGCACTCGTTGCAATCGGACGCAGGGCAAACACTGAACATCTCGGCCTTCAAAATACTAAAGTTAAAATGAATAACGGCGTAATTGAAGTCAATGAGTTCCAGCAGACGAAAGAATCCCACATCTACGCAATCGGCGATGTCACATCA
>CANRKV010000227.1 GCA_947631305.1 uncultured Jeotgalicoccus sp. | reverse complement strand
CTCGGCATGCTGTCTCTTAAATATCCAACACGAGTTATTTTCTCAGTCATTGCGGTACTTATCGCATTAATTTACTTTTACGATGATGAAGTGCACTACGATTCATTGGCAGAACTTGATGATTCATATTCTGCAGTTCACGCAGTAAATGTTATCAGCGACAGCTTTGATGCAGGGTCAACGTTCCCGGTGGAAGTTATTTTTACCAATGGTGAAGATTTGGTCACAGAAGATGGATTAACACGTCTTGAATCTGTAGCTAATGCAGTATCACAACTCGACGGTGTCTCAGAAGTACAGACATTAACACGCCCGGTCGGCGATAAGATGGATGAGTTAACTGTCTCTTATCAGCTCGGCGAAGCAAATTCAGGACTTGCTGAAATCCAGGACGGCCTGACTGAAATGTCGGCTGCTCTGTCAGATATTAACGAGCAGCTCTCAAGCTCCGATACCCAAGCAGGTGATTTAACAGAGCTTGAAACTGGTGTAAACCAGATTTCTGACGGTATAGACGGCGTGAACCAGTATCTTGCAGCAACAGGCGATACTGCGGGAGCAGCACAGCAGCTGCAGCAATTATCCCAAGGCGCTGACCAGCTGTCACAGGGTGTATCACAAGCCAACACAGAAATAGAGACGATGACCGCGGAAGCTGCCGGACAAATGGAAGAACTTGCAGCAGGTCTCGGTGAAATTTCAACAGGTATCGAAGATATCAATGACGGTTTAACAGAAGTCAGTGATTTAATGACTTCATTCGAAGAGAACGAAGCTGTAGATGCGACAGGTATTAATGTACCTGCTGCAATACTTGAAAATGAAGAATTTGAAGCGGCAATCGATCAGTACTCATTTGCTGACGGCGAAGCTGTGAAGATGAACGTCGTACTTGCAGTTGATCCATACAGCAACGAAGCACTTGGTGTGCTCGATGAGGTTGAAGAAACTGTTAACGGAGAACTGTCACGACTTGACCGTCCCGACACAGAAGCATACTTCTCAGGTGTAACGAGTATGAACAGAGATCTCGATACAGTAACAAGCGACGATTACACAAATGTTGTTATACTGTTTATCGTGACACTGTTCATTATCTTAACTGTATTGTTCAGATCACTCGTACTGCCTGTATTGATGATCGGTTCGATTTTCATTACGTACTTTGCATCGATGACTATATCGCAATGGATACTGTCGATGTTCGGTATCGATCAGTTAAACTGGGCTGTGCCGTTCTTCAGTTTAATTATCTTTGTCGCACTTGGTATTGATTACTCGATATTTATTATCGACCGCTTCAGAGAAGAAGTGAAATACCGTACGATCCGCGATGCAATTGAAACATCAATCCGCCGCATGGGCACAGTTGTTATTACAGCGGTCATTATCCTAACCGGTACATTTGCAGCACTGTATCCATCAGGTATTGCGATACTTGTTCAGGTCACGAGCGTCATTATATTCGCCCTCCTGTTCTACGCATTTATCGTACTGCCGCTCCTAGTACCGGCAATGATAGTTACACTGAAACGAGGCAACTGGTGGCCGCTCAGAATGCCGGGCGGCAAAGCGCGCGAAGACCGTTTTGAAGACAGATAAACAGTTTAGAAACGAGCAAAAACGGGTAAAAATAATTATACGAATTTAAACAGAAAGTGAGGCTGACATATGCCAGGAGCAAAAAATTCCGGAATCGCAGCTGTACTCAGCTTTTTTATTACCGGTCTCGGACAAATTTATAACGGGCAGATATTTAAAGGTATCCTGCTGATTATCATACAAGTCATTAACGGTTTGCTGATGTATCTTTTAATCGGTTTTATCACATTCCCGATTGTGTGGTTATACGGTGTCATAAACGCCTACCGCCATGCCGAACGCGTAAACCGCAGATTATATAATTCACGGCGATAAGTAATGCAGGGGCTGGATATCCAGCCCCTATTTATTTTTTCTAAGGTAAGATAATGCTATACTGGAAATAACTTATAAAGGATGTGAAAATATGGGCTGGGAATTCATTGCACTATTTTTCGGAGCTGCTGCCCTCGGGATTTTTATCCTGTTTGCAATATTTATTATCGGTTTATTGAAATGGCTGCTGCAGGGCTACTTCTTATTCAGAGTCGCGGAGATAAAATCATATCACCTGCCATGGCTTAGTTTCATTCCGTTCGGAACATTTTATATCGGCGGACAAGGCTACGATGGAAATATTTTAAAAAAGGGTTCATTTGACCCTAAACATATCGGACTCGCATTTGCGATTGCAGGACTCGTTCTGTACTTAATGGGACTATCGATCGGCGACCTCGTTATTACGTACTTACTGATGGAATCAATAGCATTTATCGGAATCTTTACAGCGTATGCAAAACAGCCGGTAATCGGTGTACTGCTTGCACTCTTAAACGTTGTTACTGCAGGTATTGCTGCAATTGTTATACTCTTCCTCTACAGCCGTAAATTAAAAGAAGAATTTAACGGTAAATATGGAGAAGACGATTTAGCAGCTGCTGCAGGCTACGGCAGTGCTGGTGCAGAAAGTAACACTGACTCGCGCCCTTCACATCCAAACGATCCGAATTTAAATAGAGACATTTAAATTATATGAAACCGGACTCCTCGCGAGTCCGGTTTTTTTATATTTTACAGAAAAAGCCGAAACCCGTAATTCGGATTTCGGCTTTTCTGTTTCAATATTAAATTCTATTAGTTAATTGGTGCGCCGCCTGTAACACCGTAGACTTGTCCAGTCGTGTA
>CANRKV010000226.1 GCA_947631305.1 uncultured Jeotgalicoccus sp. | reverse complement strand
TAATTCCAGGTGCAACAGGCGGCGCGGGGACATTCCTCATGCAGTTTGCGAAGGCTGCAGGTGCGACTGTTTATGTCACTTCACGTTCTGAAGAAAAACGTGCTGAGGCATTGAAACTTGGGAGCGATAAAGCAATTGATTCTGAAATTGACTGGGACGAGCAGCTCGACGGAGAGAAAGCCGACCTCGTCATTGAAAGTGTTGGTGCAGCAACGTTTAACAAGTCTGTCGATCAGCTGAAACCGGGCGGGACTTTAGTGGCATTCGGTGCATCTGCAGGGGATACGGTGGACTTTAATCTGCGCAAGTTTTTCTACGGCCAGTTTAATCTTTTAGGTTCGACGATGGCGAGTACTGAAGAGCTTCATGAAATGATCGATTTTATTGAAAAACACGACATTAAACCGGTCATGGATAAAACCTTTAAAATGGAAGATTATAAAGAAGCCTTTGACCGTCTGGACAATGCAGGCATGATGGGTAAAATTGCATTTACTTTATAAATTTTAAATTATTTGAAAATTCTTATTGCAAATTGTAAAAAGATAATTTATGATTGATTTGTGACGAAAATATGAACAGGAGGTAAGGCGTTATGAAATTATTACAGCAAACACAACAGGTTACAATTTCACAACCAAATATCCATACCTCTCTTATTTCACAACTATAAATTATTCGGGATAATTATATATTTGAAAATGGAGAGGCATGTCCTCTCTATTTTTATGCCATTTTTAAGCGTGCACATTAATAGTGCGCGCCTTTTTTGTGCTTTTGGAGAGGATAAAAGACATCACAGCGAAATAATTCAAAGGGGAACTTTTGAGAAAAAGGTGAATTATGTTAGATTACATCAGGAAAATCAGCTGGTATATTTTTTCGAACAAAAAGCGTTACACACTTATCGTTCTATTTTTACTAATTGCGAACGTACTCGATATTATTCCGCCGCAGCTGATCGGACGGACTATCGATTTAATTAATAACGGTGAAATGACAGAAACAATTATGTGGAATATCCTGCTGATTTTTGCGGCAGTTATCGTTTTAACTTACGTTGTCAGTTATTGGTGGGGCTACTTATTATTTGAAGGTGCAATTAAAATCGAGTCCATTATCAGGAGCCGTTTAATGCGGAAGTTTCTGCTCCTGTCGCCGGGTTTTTACGAACGCAGCAAAACCGGTGATTTAATGGCCAAAGCAACGAATGATTTAAAGACAGTGAATATGGCGACGGGATTCGGGATTATTACACTGCTGGATTCAACGACATTTCTACTGACAATTGTCCTGGTAATGGGCTTTACAATCAGCTGGCAGCTGACGTTCTTTGCACTTCTGCCATTGCCGTTACTTGCAGTGATTGAACAGCGTCTCGGCAAGATGATTAACAAGCGGCACAAATCATCACAGGAAGCATTCGGTGTGATGAATGACGCAGTGCTTGAGGTCGTGGAAGGTGTTCGTTTAACACGCAGCTACGTGCAGGAAGATGCTGAAAATAAAAGATTCCATAGCTTAACTGAAAACTATTTAAATAAATTTATGAAAGTTGAAAAGCTCGATGCATTCTTTCAGCCGCTGACGATTATCGTCGTGTCATCAAGTATTGCGATATCGTTCGGCTACGGTGCAGTACTTGTGAATAACGGCATTATTACCGTCGGGGAACTCATTACATTTAACGTGTATTTGAACATGCTGATCTGGCCGATGTTTGCTCTCGGCATGCTGTTCAATATTATGGAACGCGGCAATGCTTCATATGACCGCATTCAAAACGTGCTCGATGAAACTGATGATTTAAATGTCAGTGGAGAAGCGACAGTTCAGGAAACGAATTTTAACTTTAACGAAGTGACATTTAAATACCCGACAGGGAAACACAACAGTCTGGAGAATATAACGATTGAATTGAACAGAGGAGAAACGCTGGGGATCGTCGGTAAAACCGGCAGCGGCAAGTCGACCTTTATCAAGCAGCTGTTAAAAATTTACCCGGAAGGCAGCGGGGATTTAATTATCGACGGAATGAATATTTCAAATCTTAACCGCGAAAAACTGCGTGACAAGCTCGGTTATGTTTCCCAGGAAAACATTCTGTTTTCAAGAACGGTCAGAGAAAATATTATGTTCGGGAAACCCGATGCAACTGAAGCGGAACTGATGGAAGCGATTCGCTTAAGTGCATTCGATGAGGACTTGGCACGTATGCCGGAAGGTTTGGATACGCTCGTCGGTGAAAAAGGCGTGTCATTGAGCGGCGGGCAGAAACAACGGATTTCGATTGCGCGAAGTCTGATTAAGCAGCCGGACATTTTAATTCTGGATGATGCTTTAAGTGCCGTCGATGCACGAACCGAACAGCGTATTATTAACCACATTAAAAATAACCGTAAAGGTAAAACGACGATTATCATTACGCACCGTTTATCAGCAGTGCATCATGCCGATAAAATTATCGTGCTGGAAAACGGTAAAATTGTCGAATCAGGTACGCATCAGGAACTGTCGAACGGCCACGGCTGGTATTCAGAACAGAATGATTATTTCATTACAGGGGGTGAGTCGTAATGAAGGAAATGGTAAAACTGTTACCGTATATCAAACAGTACAAAGGAATGTTTGCAGGCGGTATACTTTTAATGATTTGCATGGTCGGCTTTGAACTTGCCGGTCCCTTGATTGCCGCAACAATACTGGACAGACATATTAAACTCGGCGAAGGCAACATTGTATTACAGCCGATATTATATTTAATTGC
>CANRKV010000225.1 GCA_947631305.1 uncultured Jeotgalicoccus sp. | reverse complement strand
GGCAGATGAGTTTATCGATTTAAACGGCAAAACGATGATGCCTGCATTGACAGATGTGCACCAGCATCTGGTCATGATCGGCAAGAAACTGGAATTGCTGGCACTGGATGACGTAACAGATATCGGCGAGATGAAGAAACAGGTTAAAGCGTTTAAAACAAAGCGTACGTGGAATAATATTCTCGGCTACGATGAAAACAACTTTGAAGATCAGTATAAGATTAATATTAAAGAGCTCGATGGGCTGACTGACAAACCGACTTTAATTACACGTATTTGTGCACATGCAGGTGTCGTGAACTCAGCTGCATTCGATGCACTGAATATAACTAAAGAAACCGAAAATCCTGAAGGTGGATATTTTGAACGCGATGATAACGGTGAGCTGACAGGATGGGTATACGATAAGGCCTTTGAAGAAATGCGTGCGGCAACGGTTGAAGATACAACTGAATCTTTAGGTGAAGATATTGCACGCGGTGTTAAATACCTGCAGTCACTTGGTATTGCGAATGCCCACACGGAAGATCTCGCTTATTACGGAGATTTTAATGTGCCCCTTGATGCGTACTTAAATACACTCGGTAAAGATAAATTGAAATTCAGAGTAAATCTGCTGACACATGAGCAGGTCTATGAAGATGTTGTACAGGCAAATAAAACATATAAAGAAAACTTTGTTGAACGAGATGCAATGAAGATTTTTGCAGACGGTGCGTTCGGTGCGAAAACAGCACTTGTCAGTGAACCGTATGCAGATTCCACAGATAAAGGACTGCAGATTCACACGGTTGAAAAATTAGAGCAGCTGGTTCAGACAGCACGTGCAAACAATGATGCTGTTGCTGTTCATATGATTGGAGACCGCGCGATTGAAATGGTCCTCGATGCTATCGAGAAATACCCTGTGCCAAATGGCAAACATGACCGTTTGATTCATATCAGTCTCTTGCGTCCGGATTTAATTGAGCGTATAGCCAACCTGCCGGTAATCTGCGATATTCAGCCGACTTTCCTGACTTCAGATATGCCGTGGGTAGCAGAATATATAGGAAGTGACCGTGCCCAGTATTTATATCCGTTTAAAACTCTTCTTGATAAAGGAGTAATTATGGGCGGCTCATCAGATGCGCCGATTGAGAAAGTAAATCCGTTTCTCGGTATTCATGCACTGATGACACGTGAAGATAACGGAGCGGTATATAATCCGGAACAAATTGTGTCCCGTTTTGATGCATTTAAAATGTATACGGTTGAAGCGGCTAAAATTGTCTACAGAGAACAAGTGCAAGGTAAAATCGCAGCAGGCTATTTTGCGGACTTTATCGTGCTGGACAGAGACGTTATGACGGTCAGTCCGGATGAAGTCAAAGAAACGAAAGTATTGAAGACTGTCATCGATGGGGAAATCGTTTTTGAAATGTAACCGGAAATTCACTTTTCGAATATATTAGTGACTATGATGTTGTGTTATTATTAACAGTAATGGAAACAAGTCGAATGAAGGAGCATATACATGATTACTGAAAACCAGGTAAGAGAACTAGTTGGAAATTTGAATGACCCGATTTTAAATGTCCCGATCAATGAGACCGAGGGAATTTTAGAAGTCAGTATTAAAGAAGAGAAAAAACACGTCAGTGTTAAAATAGCAATCGGCCGCGAAGGCGGTCAGGAACAGCTCGAACTGCAGATGAAAATTGTCGGACTCCTGAAAGAAGAAGGCGCAGACAGCGTTGGTCTTCGTTTTGAAGAACTGCCGGAAGAGACGATTGAAAAATTCAGATCATCACGCGGCAGTGCGATGGAACGCGGCTTTACACTTGGTAAAACAGAATTCATCTCTGTCGCTTCAGGTAAAGGCGGAGTTGGTAAATCAACAGTCGCAGTCAACCTTGCAGTTGCACTTGCAAGAGAAGGTAAAAAAGTCGGCTTAATTGATGCTGACATTTACGGTTTCAGCGTGCCGGACATGATGGGTATTACAGAACGTCCGGAACTTGACGGTGAAACAATTATTCCTGTTAAAAGATTTGGTGTTGAAGTCATTTCAATGGCCTTCTTCGTTGAAGAAAATACACCTGTTATATGGAGAGGACCGATGCTTGGCCAGATGCTGACAAGTTTCTTTGAAGAAGTGAAGTGGGGAGATCTTGATTATCTGCTTCTTGATCTTCCGCCGGGTACTGGTGATGTGGCGCTCGATATTCATCAGATGCTGCCGCACAGTAAAGAAATTATCGTTACAACACCGCATCCGACGGCTGCCTTTGTTGCAGCAAGAGCCGGAGCGATGGCACAGCATACAGACCACGAGATTATTGGTGTAGTTGAAAACATGAGTTATTTTGAAAGTAAAGAAACAGGCAAGAGAGAATATATATTCGGTAAAGGCGGCGGTCAGAAACTTGCCGATGAATTAAATGTACCATTATTAGGCCAGCTTCCGCTCGGTCAGCCGAAATGGAACGAAGAAGACTTCGCACCGTCAGTATACGAAAATGATGAAATCAGTGATGTGTATACAGAAATGGCGAAAAAAGTGATCGGAGGCACCACTGAATGACGTCAAAGTATTTAGTTAAATTTTATTTTGTTACGTTAATGATTGGTGCGGTTATTACTACCGCAATCAGTCTGGTGACAGAATACGATACTGTTACAAAGTATTTATTCCAGGGACAGTTCGGTGACTTCTTTGCCGGATTTGTATTTCTGGTCGGTTACGGACTGTTAATAGCAACAGTCAGTCAGGTCGTTTTCTACATATACTTATTCATCCATCC
>CANRKV010000224.1 GCA_947631305.1 uncultured Jeotgalicoccus sp. | reverse complement strand
CCGATGTTAAACACAACCATGACCCCAATTAAAAGACCGAGCATTTTAAAACACGTAAATAATACGTTAAATGCACTTTTATTCCACGCTTTAGTCACAAATGGAATCAGCGTACCGGCAAACACTACTGCCAGTGTGTAATACTGAATATTTTCTCCAAAAATCTTATGAATGACAGTGACGATATGATCGAGCATTATCGATGTCGTTCCTGACATCGTTACCGGTACGAAAAACAGAAATAATCCAAGTGCACTGAATACAAAGAAACGCCATATTTTATATCCTTTTTCACGGCGCATCTCATCTTCTGAGACCATGACATGACCCCTTTACTGAATTCCTCTTAAAACAACAGCAGCGCAATCGGTGTAACAATAAGCAGCGTTAATGCTACACGGATAAACCAGACAGCTAATAATTTCCATAATTTAATTTTCAAATCTGTACTCAGAATTGCCGGTACAAGGCCTGACAGGAATATAATTGCTGAGACACTTGTTACACCGACAATGAATTTAGTAACCATATCCGCTTCAACAACCAACAGAGCCGGCAGGAACATCTCGACTACAGAAATCATTGCAGCTTCCGCAATCAGTCCCGGATCTTCCAACGGCCAGAAGAACAGGAACGGATAGAACATGTAGGATAAGTATGAAATGACATCTGTATATTCAGCCAGAATCAATCCGACAAAGCCAATCGATAAAATCGATGGAATAATAGATGTGGTCATTTTCATCGCATCTATAAAGTTCACCGCAATGTTTTTTAAGAGCGGCTCAAATTCAAATGAATCCTGCTTTGTTTTACACCATGCATAGCTGAATCTGTTCCCCTCAAATCCTTCATGCACAGTATTGTCCCTGCCCCCGTAATATTCTTTTTTCTGATTACGAATCGGCGGAAAATGAACGGATATCGCTGTTACAAGAAACGTCACGATTAATGTAATCCAGAAATATAATAACCAGAGATCCATTAACTCTAACGTTCTTGCGACAACAACCATGAACGTTACCGATACAGTTGAGAATCCTGTCGCAACGATTAACGCTTCTTTTCTGTTATATAAACCCTCTTTATAAATACGGTTTGTAATTAACAGCCCAACAGAGTAGCTGCCGACGAACGATGCGACCGCGTCGATTGCCGTTCGTCCCGGTGTTTTAAAGACCGGTCTCATAATCGGTTCCATCAGTATGCCGAGCAGTGTCAGCAGGCCGTAGCCGACGAGCAGCGCAAGTGCGGCACCCCCAAGCGGAATCAGCAGACTCAGGTTTATTGCCAGCGAGTTAAACAGGAACGGTCCGATATTTTCTGCCAGCACGAAAGCCGGACCGACATTAAATACGACCATCGCACCGATAACTACCCCTAAAATCTTAAACAGCGTGAAAAAAAGGTCGAATGAACTTTTATTCCATTTTCCGTTAATAAAAGGCAGCACTGCACCGATAATAATAATCAAAAGAGTGTAGTACTTAATATTCTCCCCAAACACATTTTGAATTGCCGTGACCAGATGATCGAGCAGAATGGAACTCTCCCCAAACATCGTTACCGGAATGAAGAAGATTAAAATCCCAAGTCCGCTGTATAAGAAAAACTTCCACAGCGATGTTCCTTTTTGATTGTTAATCTCTTCCCTTGTTAAAAAACTATCCTCTTTACCATTTGCCATACTTTCACCCCTTTGTTTGTAAGCGTTTTCCGTAAGTATGACTTAAGCTTATATAAAGTCTGAATATTTAACAAATACTTAAAAGTGATCATCCGATAGCTTTTAGCTATACACCTTTAAAATGTTAAAATAAAAGTATTATCATAAACAAAAGGAGTGATGTACGTGCAGATTAACCAGCTGATTCATTTCGTTACTATTGTTAACAAGCAGTCGTTTACAACCGCAGCCAATGAATTACATATTGCCCAGCCGTCTTTAAGTGCTTCGATTAAACGGCTGGAAAACGAAATTGGCTTCACTTTAATCGATCGTTCATCGAGAGTATTTAAACTTACTGCCGAAGGCAGGAGCTTTTTCGACGAAGCGAATAAATTTGTTATGCATCACGGTCAGGTCACCGACGCAGCAGAGAACTTGAAAACTAAAGGAATTAATCATATTTCCATAAGCTTAATCGAAAGTGTGAAATCATGGTTTCCGGAAATTGTTAAAGCTTACCGGGAAATTAATACTGATACACGTATTAAAATCGATCATGCCCTCAGCATTGCCGAAATAGAAAAATCGTTTAACGACTATGATGTGAACTTAGCGATTACCAACCAGTTCATTGAAAACGATAAAATCATTTCAATACCGCTTTATGAAGAGTCCCTTATCGTCGCTCTGCCGAAAGATAATCCATTCAGCAGCCAAAATGATGTCACACTGAAAGATATCGCCGGCATGCCGTTAATTATTTCCCATGACGGCTACCAGACACGCACCGAAATCGTCCGGGCTTTTAACAGAATCGGCCTGCAGGCGAATATCGGTTTTGAAATCGAACGTTTTGAACTGACGTCGGAATTTATTAAACAGGGCCTAGGCATTGCTATTCTCCCGGAAAAATATGCTCTGACATTAGACGAAAGAGACGTGGATATTAGAGAAATATCCGATTTACCGTTTTACAGAATTGTTTATGTCTCAATCGATAAGACCCGCTTTCTCTCACCTTTAACCGAGTCTTTTATCAATCTTGTGCTTGACCATTTCAACAAAGGTGAAGTTCAGGATTATTTTAATTAACTTCAGTTAACGCACTCGCAAGGTCATTAATTTCAATGCTGAAATTGCGGTCA
>CANRKV010000223.1 GCA_947631305.1 uncultured Jeotgalicoccus sp. | reverse complement strand
AGACTAACTAATGTGTTTATCGCGTGCTTTCGCATTAGTAACGTGAATTAAAGCTTAGGTAATTCGTTTTTTGCAGTATTTCGAGTTACTGAAGTGCTTTTTAGACTTATATAACTCGTATATGGTGATATGTCATAAGATTTACAATAAGTTATCACCTTCTATGAGCAGGTTCGTCTATTCTGAGGTAATCTATTAACATTAAAAATGAGAAAATGGCATTTAACTGACAATGTGGATTTCACAGTGTCACTCAAACGATAAATCACTCAAAATACCTGCTTGAACGACGGTGAAAATTCTTCACCAAAAAAACCGCATTCCTTCACAGGAAATGCGGCTCCAATAATCCAAATTAAACTTTAACTAATCCTTGTTTTAAACGCTTCTGCCCTTCTCGGCATTCGGCCAGCAAAGGACATTCGTGACATTTAGGATTGCGTGCTAAACAGTGATAACGGCCAAAGAATATTAACTGATGGTGTGTTTTACTCCAGCGTTCAGCCGGAATTTTACGCATCAGTGTTTCCTCGACCTGCAGCGGCGAGTCTTTATACCGCGCGATGCCCAATCGTTTTGAAATACGCTCGACGTGTGTGTCGACGGCAATTCTTGGTGTATCGAAAGCGACGGACAAAACGACGTTCGCAGTCTTTCGTCCGACGCCGGCAAGCGATACTAAATCGTCATAATTCCCAGGAATTTCCCCGCCGTATTTATCGATTAAATCACGGCACAGCTTCTGAATGTTTTTAGCTTTTGTGCGGTATAAACCAATCGTTTTAATGTATTTTTCTATTTCAACGACATCAACTTCCAGATAGTCTTCCGGTGTTTTAAAGCGTTTAAACAAACCCTCAGTTACTCTGTTTACCCCAACATCTGTCGTCTGTGCACTTAACAGTACGGCAATTGTCAGTTCAAATGCATTGGTATAGTTTAATTCTGCTTCTGCGTCCGGAAACATTTCTGCAATGACATCGATAAATTCCATCGTTTTTTTCTTACTTGTTGTCAAGTCGGCTACCTCCATCCAGCCATGATATAACAGGCAGTCCTGTTCCTTTCACCGGCTCACTTTTCGACGTGCTGCTCAAAATACGTTCGACGTACTGCAGCGACGTAATATTACTTTTATATGCAACATCAACAGCGTCCTGAATCGCTTCCGGCTGGTAGTTTGAATCGTTCATCCAGCTGTTCAGGCGTTCGTATTCATTCGGACTGATCGCCCTGCCGTACAGCTGTTCAATGTATTCAAACAGCTCGCGCAATGTCGTATCGTCTTTGACCGGTGCTTTTTCTTCCAGCATGATAAAGTCCTCGAGCTTCGAATAAAGCGGCTCAAAGTTGTAAGTTTCTGTATATTTACCGTCAATCTGGTGTGTATCAAGCTCCAGCAGCTGTTCTTTTATCAGCGACTGAATAATATGTGTGAGTTCAGTCTCATTTAATGTCGTGCCGCTTAGCAGTTCGCTGAAATCAAGCGGTGTATTATACGTGCGGTGACGTTCAAGCAGCTTGATTAATATAATAACGCCTCTTTCATCGAGGCCGATTTTAGCGTAATTATCCAGCAGTATTTTACTGACGGGAATTGTAATATATTTCAAATAATCGTTAACCATATATTTCCCTCCAACAACAGAATGGAGACATTAGGGAACCTAACATCTCCATTGATTTTATGGGTATAAACGATTTAATAATCTTGGGAATGGTGCAGTTTCTCTCACGTGCTGCACACCTGAGAACCATGCAACCGCACGTTCCAGACCAAGTCCGAATCCTGAATGCGGCACACTGCCGTATTTGCGCAGGTCCAGGTACCATTCATAAGCGTCAACGTTAAGTCCGGATTCCACAATACGCTCTTTAAGCTCATCGTAGTCGGAAATACGTTCACTGCCCCCGATAATCTCACCGTAGCCTTCAGGCGCGATTAAATCGGCACACAGCACTGTACGCGGATCTTCCGGGTTCGTGCTCATGTAGAATGATTTAATTGCTTTAGGATAGTTTACGATAAAGACCGGCTGATCGAAGCTGTTTGCAATTTCAGTTTCATGCGGCGAACCGAAGTCGTCGCCCCACTCGATATCATCGAAGCCTTTTTCATGCAGCAGCTCGATTGCGTCCGTGTATGAAATACGCGGGAACGGTGCTTTAATTTTTTCTAAAGCTGTCGTGTCGCGGCCGAGCGCTTCTAAATCAAGTTTACAGTTTTCAAGCACATGTTCAGCTAAGTATTGAACGTATTGTTCCTGCACTACCAAGCTGTCTTCGTGGTTATAAAATGCCATTTCCGGCTCAATCATCCAGAATTCGATTAAGTGACGGCGTGTTTTAGATTTTTCGGCACGGAAAGTCGGACCAAAAGTAAATACTTTACCGTGTGCCATCGCAGCAGCTTCAGCATACAGCTGACCGCTTTGAGACAGATATGCATCTTCATCGAAATATTTAGTATGGAATAATTCCGTCGTGCCTTCAGGAGAACTGCTCGTTAAAATCGGTGAGTCAATTTTCTTAAAGCCATTTTCGAAATAAAAGTCATATGTGCTCTTAATAATCTGGTTTCTGATGTTCATTACAGCATGCTGTTTTCTTGAACGTAACCATAAGTGTCTGTTATCCAGTAAAAATTCAGGACCGTGTTCTTTCGGTGTAATTGGATAGCCTTCAGCACTCTGAATAATTTCAATACCTGAAACTTCCATTTCGTAACCGAATGAAGAACGCTCGTCTTCTTTAATCGTTCCAGTAACGTACATTGACGTTTCCTGATTTAAGCCTTTAGCTGTATCGAATAATGCTTCATCGTTAGCTTTAACAACGAC
>CANRKV010000222.1 GCA_947631305.1 uncultured Jeotgalicoccus sp. | reverse complement strand
GGAATTGCAGCTACTGTCGTGACAAGCGCACATGTTGCAAGCGGAGATGACGGTATAAATACAGTCGAAGCAGCAGAATCTAAAAATTCAAATTATAAATATCAGGGCGATACAGGATACGGAGATGGTAACTTCCTTCTTAACGATGCCCTTATTAAAACACTGGAAGAAGACGGGGACCTGGCATTTAACGGGCATACTGTTGAAGCTTCGGAAGATGATTATGAAACACGTGCAGATAAAAAATCCGAGTTCGTAGAAGAACATGATCAGAAATTCACCCTGCGTGGCGGGACAGCAACTAAAGTCGTTTTCCCAATTCAGGATGAAACGTTGTCAATTGACGAAGTAACAGAAGCTTACGGAGATGACTTTGAAACAACAGAAAGTAAAAATGGTAAATACGAAACATATGTATATAAACTCGGCGATCAAAAAGATGACGCCAAGAAAAATGTTATAGCTTTCAAAGTAGAGGATGACTTTGTAACTCAGGGTACGATCGGTTACAGCAGCTCTTACTAAGAGTTAATTTTATCCAGTAAAAAAAGGAGACTTCCGGCAGATTAATATGCCGGGATGTCTCCTTTTTCTTATTATCGTATTTGTATTGAACCGCCGTCAGCCATCAGTGTCTGGCCGGTCATATAGTTTGAATCCTCAGATGCTAAAAATACTGCTATCGGGCCGATATCCTTTTCAGGATCTCCCCATCTCTTCATTGGTACTTTTGAAACAATCGCTTCAAACGTTTCAGGGTGCTCTTTTGACCATGCTTCAACACCAGGCGTCATTGCGATTGGACTGATGATGTTTACATTAATACCATGCTCTCCCCATTCGTTTGCCGCGACTTTTGAAATCGCACGGATTGCTTCTTTTGCCGCTGCATATGCCGTTTGTGTTTTCTGTCCTTCAAGGCCAGCACCGGAAGCAAAGTTTATAATACTTCCTTTAGACTCTTTAAGGTGCGGAAAGGCACTTTGCATAAGGTAAAACGTCGGATAGAACCCTGTATTAAATGAAAAGTCCATATCTTCCTGTGTCGTGTTTTCAAAGTTCACTTGTCTGGATGCATGGGCATTGTTTACAAGCACATCGAGTTTGCCGTATTTCTCTACAACAGTATCGACAATTTCATGCAGTCTTTCACGTTCTGTTAAGTCTGCTTTTATAAACATTGAATCCGGTGATATTTTCTGCAATTCCACTGCAACAGCATTACCTTGTTCTTCATTTAAATCGACAATCGCAACTTTGGCACCTTCTTTTGCCATTGCTCTTGCCATGCCGCTGCCTATGCCGCCGGCACCGCCTGTTATAATGACTGCTTTATCTTTTAATCTCATTTCTATACACTCCAATTTCAGAAAGTTAAAGTAAACCGGAAATTACATTGCTGTTAAGCCGCCATCTATGATGAATTCCGATCCAGTAGAGTAGCTTGATTCTTCTGATGCAAGGAACAGCACCATGTTAGTTACTTCTTCTGACTGGGCCATGCGACGCATCGGAATTTGTTTTGCAAATGCTTTAATTTCTTCTACAGCATCGCCTTCAGTTACCATCGGTGTTTCAATAACACCCGGGTGGACTGAGTTTACTCTGATGCCGAGGTGTCCAACTTGTAATGCAGCTGCTTTTGTCAGTCCTCTGACAGCAAATTTAGAATCCGTATAGCCGACTGCTCCGCCGACGATTCCGTTCATCGATGAAATGTTTACAATTGAACCGCCTTCAGCTTTTTGCATGGACGGCAATACTGCTTTAATACCGAGGAAAACAGAAACCTGATTGATATCGATAATTTTTTTATAATCCTCAACTGACATATCAAAAATGCTTTTGCTCATGCTGATTCCCGCATTGTTTACAAGAACATTAACCGGTCCGAAAGCCGCTTCTGTTTTTTCAATAACTTCCTGCCATCCTGCTTCATCAGTCACATCGTGTTTTACAAATAATGCGTTGTCTCCAAGCTCCGAAGAAAGTTTTTCGCCAACTTCCTCATTTATATCAGTAAATACAACTTTTGCACCTTCTTCAATGAAACGGCGTACGTGTGATTCCCCCATACCTCTTGCTCCGCCGGTAACAATTGCAACTTTGTCTAATAATTTTGTCATATTATAATCCTCCAAATATTGATAGTCTGACTCTCAATATAATTATAACGCTAATTTATCTGATAGGCTAATATTTAGACATGTATTATAATGAATATTTGAAAGGGGAAGATCGTATGTCAAAACAGCTGGAAAATAAAGAGCGCCGTACAAAGGCTATTGTCGATGCTGCTGAAAAACTGCTGACTGAAAGTACCTGGGACAGCGTGCAGATGCAGGATATTGCAAATAAGGCAGAGGTCGGTGTCGCAACACTTTTCAGATACTTCCCGAAAAAGCAGATGCTCATTATCGCAGTTGCCAATCAGATATTATCAGAAGAGCTCGATTTCTATTGCGGCATTAACCGTCAGGATGCCACCGGTATTCAAAAAGTAGAATCTATTTTCCAAAGAGTAAACAGACTCGGCAACCCGGAAGCACTGAAAAAATCCAAATTTATCGATATCTTCGAATCAAATATTGGCGAACTTGAAAATTTCGAATCAGAAGCCGAAGAATACTTTAATATACGTAATGATATTTCCAGTATTGTCAGCCGTATAGTAGTTGACGGTCAGGCTGATAAAACACTCCCTTCAGGCGAAGGTATCACTGATGAAATCATGACGATGGTTAATAACTACAGTCTATTCGCCCGGAAGCTTGCACTGATGAAAAATATTATGTCCTTGGAAAAACATCCGGGTACAGATGTTCAATTAAAAATTATGCATGA
>CANRKV010000221.1 GCA_947631305.1 uncultured Jeotgalicoccus sp. | reverse complement strand
ACCTGCGCCTGGATTGATACGTCCAGAGCAGATACTGCTTCATCACAAATGATGAGTTTAGGGTTAACTGACAGGGCACGTGCAATACCGATACGCTGACGCTGTCCGCCTGAGAATTCATGCGGGTAGCGGTCGATCTGGTGTTTTTGCAGTCCGACAGTTTCCATTAAATCAAGAATCCGCTGATTGCGTTCTTTACGAGGCACAACTTTTTGGATATCCATCGCTTCCCATAACGTTTGTCTTACAGTTTTACGAGGGTTTAATGATGCGTACGGATCCTGGAAAATAATCTGCATATCTTTTCTCATCTTGCGCATTTCGTCTTTCGACATTGCAAGAACGTCCTGGCCTTCGAACTCAATTTTTCCGCCGGTCGGCTCATCAAGACGGAGAATGGCACGTCCAGTCGTTGATTTACCACAGCCTGATTCACCAACAACTGCAACAGTTTCTCCTTTATCGATTGAAAAAGAAATATCATCAACAGCTTTAACATGGTTGACTGTACGTCCTAAAAATCCACCTTTAATCGGGAAGTACTGCTCCAGATTTTGAACTTTTAATAATGGTTTATTTGGCATTTAATTGTACCTCCTTGTCTCCGTCCCACTGATCTGTATGAATCCAGCATCTGACTTCGTTGCCGTTTCCAAGATCTTCGAGTTCAGGCAGCGTGTTGCAAATATCCGATGCGAAAGGGCAGCGGGGTGCGAAACGGCAGCCTGTCGGCATTTCATTTGGTGCAGGTACGTTACCTTTGATTGGAATAAGTTCATCCTGCGCTTTATCGTGACGCGGGAGTGAGTTTAATAAGCCAACTGTATAAGGGTGTTTCGGATTTTCAAATAGTGTATAAACGTCAGCAAATTCAACAACTTTACCAGCGTACATTACAGCGACGTAGTCACAAGTTTCAGCAACGACACCAAGGTCATGTGTAATCAATACAACACTCATGCCGATATCTTCCTGAAGTTCTTTAATCAGTTCAAGAATCTGTGCCTGAATTGTTACGTCAAGTGCTGTAGTCGGCTCATCAGCGATTAAAAGCTCAGGCTTACATGCTAATGCCATTGCAATCATTACACGCTGTCTCATACCGCCTGAGAGTTCGAATGGATATTGATCTACACGTTTTTCCGGTGAAGGAATACCAACGAGTTCAAGCATTTCAATCGCGCGTTTTGTACCGGCTTTTTTACCAAGACCTTCGTGAATTTTATAAGATTCACGGAGCTGCTGCCCGATAGTAAACGTCGGGTTAAGCGATGTCATCGGCTCCTGGAAAATCATTGAGATTTCATTACCGCGGATTTGACGCATGCGCGAGGTTTTAACTTTCGTTAAATCTTCACCTTTATATTTAATGCTCCCGCCGATAATTTCGCCGGGGCTTTCAATTAATCTTAAAACGGAGAGGGCAGAAATACTTTTTCCTGACCCACTCTCTCCAACGATACCTAAAGTTTTACCTTTAGGCACTTGGAATGTCACTCCGTCGACAGCCTTTACTTCGTTGGAATCAACGAAGAAGGAAGTGCGGAGATCTTTTATATCGAGAATCATTTCTTCTGACATGATTTTCACTCCTTCTTAGTTTAAGTCCACTCGTTTGTTCAGCAGTCTGTACGTAATATCAACAATAAGGTTAACGATAACGAACACTACTGCAATAACAAGTATTGCGCCCTGGACTACAGGGAAGTCACGTTGAAGGATTGAATCAATAATCAATCTTCCAAGACCGTTGATTGCGAATACACTTTCCGTCAGTACAGAACCCGCTAGGAATGAACCGAATTGAATACCGATTACAGTAATTACTGGAATCATTGCGTTTTTAAGTGCGTGGCGTAAAATAACCGAACCTTCTTTAACGCCTTTGGCGCGTGCAGTACGTATGTAATCCTGATCAATTACATCGAGCATGCTGCTCCGTGTCATCCGTGCGATTATGGCAGCACCGGCTGTACCGAGCGTAATAACCGGCAGGACGTTCTGTTCAAGACTGCCCCAGCCCGTAGGTTTAAAGATCTGGAATTCAATTGCAAACCATTGAATTAACATGAGTCCAAGCCAGAAGTTAGGCATTGACAGACCGAACAGTGCAACAACCATCATTGCAACGTCTTCAAAAGTATATCTTCTTACTGCAGAAATAATCCCTGCTAACAGACCCCAGAAAACACTGAAGATCATAGCCATTACAGATAATTCAAGAGTAATAGCAAAACGTGCACTTATATGGTTAAAGACGGGAATGTTGTCACGGATAGATGAACCGAAGTCCAGCTGTGCCGCGTTCCCTAAGAATCTGAAATATTGCTCGTAAAGCGGGTCATTTAACCCGAGTCTTGCCTCAATCGCTTTAACAGTAGCTTCCGGCGCACTTTCCCCTGCCATAATAACAGCTGGGTTACCCGGAGTGAGGTGCATCAGACTGAATACGAGTACCGTAACTCCGAGGAGCACGGGGATAAGCTGAAACAATCTGCGAATTATAAATTTAGTCATGATATCCTCCTCCTATTTTTTGGCCTTCGGATCGAGAGCGTCTCTCAAACCGTCCCCAAACAAGTTAAATGCGAGTACTACGATAACGATCATCATACCAGGGAAGAACGTAATGTGTGCTGCCTGATACATATAGTTACGTCCGTCGTTAAGCATAGCTCCCCACTCAGGCGTCGGCGGCTGTACTCCTAATCCAAGGAATGACAGACCTGCTGCTGCAAGAATCGCTGTTGCGACAAATAAAGTTGTGTTAACGATAATCGGCGACATAATATTCGGCAGAATATGCTGGAATATAATTTTTCCGTCGCGTGCACCTAATGCTCTGATTGCATCAATGTA
>CANRKV010000220.1 GCA_947631305.1 uncultured Jeotgalicoccus sp. | reverse complement strand
ACTACTAATGAAAGCAGCACGACAATTTTTGTCGGCATATTTTCAGTTAAGCGTATTAATATCGGACCGAACAAAGCAAAACTGACTGCATAAACAGTAATCAGCTGACCGGTTAAAGCGTGGCTGATGCCAAGGTCATTACTCATTAATTCCAGAATTCCGGAAACGATTAATTCCATCATTCCGAGCAGGAAAATACCCACTGTAAAGGTAACGATTAGTTTCTTATTCATATGTATTCCTCACATTTAATATAATATAGTTTAAAAAGGCAACCTGATTATTATACAATAAAGTAGAAACGTTTCAAATGGCTTTTTGTCTTTTATTAACTTATGAGGTGTAAATATGAAGAAATTAATGTTTTTAGTGCCGTTTATCGTACTGATACTCAGTGCGTGCAGCAGTGAATCCAAAGAAAACTATACTCAGATGCTCGGCGCTTTTGAGCGCAACGACAGCGAGTTGAATTCGGTACTCGATGAAACAGTTAAAAACATTAGCAGCGATTCCAACCGTGAGAAAGCGCTGAAGAGTATAAATGAAGAAATTATTCCGAGAGTTGCTGATTTCCGTCAGACAATTAACAACTACACATTGAGTGATGAGCAGCATGTTGAAGTACAGGAAGCGATGATTGATTATTTAAATGAAGTTGAAGATTTAATGGAACTGTACAGCAACTTTAATGAAGAATTCTTTTTCGTTAATCCGCTCGGTGACGACTCGATCGATAAGAAATTAAACGGTGCCCTGGATCAAATAAGTACTCAGGAAGAAGATATGGAAGAGGCAAAAGACCATGTCAATCAGCTGATTGGGGACAATGAAGAAGAATAGTAAGTTGTGAACCAGCCCGCTCTTAAAAAATAAAAACTTCGCAGATTATAAAATCTGCGAAGTTTTTTTAACAGAATCGTTCAGTAAAATTGCGTGAAGCAATTCCTTCTGTAAATTCTTCACCGTATTTCTGATTCAATGCTTCTATTAAATTACCGTATTTTGATGCGTCTTCCAATCCTTCAATAAATTCCACTATACCGTCGAAGTCTGAGCCGAGGCCGATATGTTTCTCTCCGCCGAGTTCGATAATTTTATCGATATGAAGAATTAAATCATCTATCGCTACTTTACCTTCACCGATAAACGGCGGACAGAACACGATATTAATCATTCCGCCTTTATTAATCAGTTTAACTATCTGCTCATCATACAGGTTTCTTGCATGGTCATGAACACTCCTTGCATTTGAATGACTGGCAAAGACAAATTTTCCATGTTCAATCACATCTTCAAAACCCTGAACATTTAAATGACTGACATCGATCAGTACATTATTTTTATTGCATTCTTCTATAACTTTCATACCGAACTCACTTAAGCCGGTACCGCGGGTTTCCCCGACTCCGTCAGCAACCAGGTTGCCGTTGTTCCACACCAGTCCAAGCGATAAAACCCCAAGTCTGAATAATGTTCTCAGCTTCATTAAATCATTGCCGAAAGCGTCAGATCCTTCCAGTGTCAGTACTGCGCCGTATTCATGTTCTTTTAATTTTTTAATATCCGGCAGCTGTTTAATATGTACCATGTTTTTCTGCGTCAGCACTTCTTCGTAAAATGCATCAATCTGTTCCAGCGCATGCTGCCATTTTTCATTATCCGGAATGCCGGGAGATATGAATACTGCATAGAACTGCACTTTAACATTACCTTCAATTCTCCGCTCCATATTCGTATCCAGTTCGTCAGAGTTTAAATAATTCAGCCGGCGGTCCTGTTGAAAATAACTGTGTGCGCCACGTGCATCACTTTGCAGTTTTAATAAAGCATCACAATGTGTATCAATAATATTCATAAATATCTCCCCTTTTTGTTCTAATTCCATTATAATAGAAATCAATACATATGAAAACGTTTTCCACTTTACTATTATTCATTATCTTGTATAATTATTTAATGCATTCATATTAAATAATTAAATTCACAATAAAAAAGAGGGTATATTATGTCACGTTTTCCTACATTTTTAAAGTTCTTCATTCCTTCCCTCATCGGTATATTCATGTTCCTCGTACCGCTGAATATCGATGGAGATACTACTGTTCCCGTTGCATTTCTCGCTAATACAATTATAGATTTTGTTACACTTGAAAATATTACACTTTTAACAGTTGTCACAATCGTAATATCTGCACTGTTCAGTATTATATACAGCTGGATTGTTAAATCCGGTTCCGGGTTTATGAATGATGTATTTAATACATCAAACTTCTGGGTTATTTTAAGAACAATCGGTGCCGTATTCGCAGTACTTGCATACGCACAATTTGGCCCGGAAATGATTATCTCGGCAAATACAGGTTCGATGATTTTAAACGATCTGCTGCCGACATTATTTACTGTATTCATTATTGCCGGATTTTTCCTGCCGCTTCTGTTAAATTACGGACTGCTTGAATTCATCGGAACGCTGTTCTCAAAAATTATGCGCCCGCTGTTCACGCTGCCCGGCCGTTCTACCGTCGATAACCTTGCATCATGGGTCGGCGATGGTACTGTTGGTGTTATTTTAACTAGTAAACAGTATGAAGACGGTTTTTATTCAAAACGTGAAGCGAGTGTTATCGCTTCAACATTCTCAGTTGTGTCTATTACATTTACGATTGTTATTCTCGATTTAATCGGCCTGATGAATATGTTCGGCCAGTTTTATTTAACAATTATCGTAGCCGGTCTTGCAGCAGCATTAATTATGCCGCGAATTCCGCCTTTATCCAGAATCGAAGATACGTATTACAATGAAGGTTCAGAACTTGAAGAAACAATTCCTGCCGGCCATAATCCATTTTCATGGGGTTACAAGCA
>CANRKV010000219.1 GCA_947631305.1 uncultured Jeotgalicoccus sp. | reverse complement strand
CGAATCACTGATGTGGTATCCAAAATAATATTTATATGATGTATGGCCGGGACGGTAATTTAGTCTCGGCTTTTTTGCTGGGTTGTTTTAGGAATCGTGTGTTTTATAGTGCCGGATGTCTATGAAAGTCAGTCATTGAATTCCTAAATGCTTTGGATACCTATGAAAGTACTTCATTGAACTCCTAAACGCTATGGATGTCTATGAGAGTCAGTCATAGAATTTCTAAACGCTTTGGATACCTATGAAAGTACTTCATTGAACTCCTAAACGCCGCGGATCTCTATGAGAGTTAATCATAGAATTTCTAAACGCTTTGGATACCTATGAAAGTACTTCATTGAATTCCTAAACGATACGGATCTCTATGAGAGCTTATCATAGAACTCCTAAACGCCGCGGATCTCTATGAGAGTTAATCATAGAATTCCTAAACGACACGGATGTCTATGAAAGTCAGTCATAGAACTCCTGATCTTCCAGTCCAGTAAAACCTGTTTCAAATTCCCAGACAAACCCAGCCTTCAAACATTAAAACACAAAAAAACGGCCCGAAGATCTTAAAGTTAAGATTTTCAGACCGTTTTCTTATTAAGGGAATTAGTTAGCACTTGCTACGACTTCTTCGCCTTTGTAGCTTCCGCACTCTTTACATACACGGTGAGCTAATTTAGTTTCACCGCAGTTTGAGCATTCTACCATTCCTGGTAATGAAAGTCTCATGTGTGAACGACGTTTATTTTTACGTGTTTTTGATGTTCTTCTTTTAGGTACTGCCATTGTTATTCCTCCTCATCGCTTAGCTTTAAAGCTTCTAGTTTTTGTAATCTCGGATCCACAGCCGGTTTTTTACCGCTGGCTTCCGCTTCATCCATTACTGTCCAACCACTTGCTCCTGATGACCCGGGTAGCTCGTCACTCTCAGTATAAACTGTCGGTAAGTTAACGATTAACAGTTCTCTGACTACAGGTTCCAGGTCCAGTGTATGGACCAGCGGATGCAAGTTGTCATCATCTGTTTCCTCGTCTTCTTCAAGTGTTTCATCAAACACTTCGACAGATTGTATATCGAGAGGCAGACTAACTGCATCACCGCTCCGGCTGTCGATCATCTTAACAACCGCCGATATATGCAAGTCAACATCTACTCGATGATGTCCGAAAAACATATCACCATATACTTTAATATCTTCTACAGCAAGTATGTCCGCACGATCAAACAATGTGTCTAACTGAACAGTTTCATTAAAAGTGAATTTCTCACTGGCATACTTTCTTATTTGCGAAAGCGACCATTTCATACAATTCCACCTCTTATGAGCACAACAGATATTGTACAATTATAAAGAAAAAGTGTCAAGTTTTTTTCTTAACAAATGACTTCAATCTGTCTAATATTTTGATACACTTAGTATAACATTTATCGGGGGTTTATGTATGAAAATTTTAGCATTAATTACAGAGTACAACCCATTCCATAATGGGCACATTTATCACATAGAGAAAGCAAAGGCGCTCACAGAGCCCGATGTCACTATTGCAATTATGTCAGGAAACTTTACCCAGCGAGGTGAAATCGCAATTACAGATAAGTTCACACGTACTGAAGCTGCGCTTAAACATGTCGACCTCGTCGCGGAGCTCCCGTTATTGAATGCCGTAAGCTCTGCGGATGATTTCGCGCGCGGCGGCGTTCATATTGCCGATAAACTCCAGGCGACCGACCTGGTGTTCGGCAGCGAGTCCGGCAGTATCGATGCTCTGATTAATGCAGCGGACGAATCCGCCCTGCTTGAAGATTCACCTGAGTTCAATCATCTTTTAAAACAAGGTTACAGCTACCCGCGCGCAATAAGCGCTCTTGCTGACAGTACTCTGCTTTCTTCTCCAAACGATACGCTCGGCATTGCTTATATTAATGCACTTAAAGAATCAGATTCATTAATCAGACCCGGAACGATAAAGCGTATCGGCAACAACTACAGCGATGCTTCATTATCCAGTGCAGAATATTCCAGCGCAACGAGTCTGCGTGCTGCCCTGTTCCAGGGCGATACTGAACAGGCCCGGAAATTTATGCCTGAAAGTCTTATCAATCAAATGATGAACAGTCACTTAGCTTCCAATGAAGATTTTTACGAGACGCTGAAAACTGTCATTTTAACCCGTTCGGCAGCAGAACTTAAAAATATTTATATGATGACCGAAGGACTCGAACACCGTCTGAAAGATAAAATCCGCAGTGCAGACAGCTATGATGCATTTTTATCAGCGGTGAAAACCAAACGCTACACTTGGACACGGCTCAGCAGACTGATGATTGCAATTCTCTTAAATATTACCAATGACGTGATGAATCAGCATATGCTTACCGACAGCGTGCGTATTCTCGGCATGACAAAAAACGGGCAGCAGCATTTAAAAAGCATCGGTAATGTAAATATCATTACGAATGTAAATAAGAAAAACCGTGACCTTGTGTCACAAGAAGTGACGGCCACGGAAGTATATAATACTTTTACCGGCGGACAGAAGAATGATTTCAATACTCCGGTTATTATTGTTCCTTAAATTTCTCTTTTAATGCATCTTCAATCAGCGGCGGGACGATATCTTCAATCTTGCCGCCGTATTTTGCAACTTCCTTAACGATCGATGATGAAATAAATGAATAGTTGTTGTTCGTCATTATATACATCGTTTCAATCTGGCTGTCGAGCTTTCTGTTCATGCTCGTCAGCTGCATTTCGTATTCAAAGTCGCTGACCGCGCGCAATCCTCTAATAATTGCATCCGCTCCGACCTGCTGACAGAAATCTATGAGCAGCCCGTCGAACTGCACCACTTCTACATTGTCCAGATGTTTTGTTAC
>CANRKV010000218.1 GCA_947631305.1 uncultured Jeotgalicoccus sp. | reverse complement strand
CAGACCCAGGGTATGGCTTTTTTATTTGTCTGGGAACAATTATAATTACTAACTGAGAAATGAGGCATCAGCATGACTTTTAAATCAAAATCAATCTTCCTTTCGGAATAATGATATTTATAAAGTACACCCGACCGCAAACTTTATTTCCGGATACCGGATAATGACCTCTAAAGACGGTCTGGAGATTCATTCCAGAAGTATCGGTTTCGGCAGTGTGAGAATATCTCCTCAGAACAAAGGTCTGCTTATAGAAGAATTAAAACAACGTGCACCTCATGCACGTTTTGAAGATATATAGAAAGATCTGTACATTACTAGCACAGATCTTTTATTTTTCCCATAAAAAAAAGACAGCCTAGGCTGTCTTTTGAAAGCTTATATTAAACCGTAGTGACGTTAGTAGCTTGTGGGCCACGTTGTCCTTCTTCGATTTCAAAGTTAACTTTTTGTCCTTCTTCTAATGATTTGTAACCATCAGCTTGGATAGCAGAGAAGTGTACGAATACGTCGTCTCCAGCTTCCTGTTCGATAAATCCAAATCCTTTTTCTGAGTTAAACCATTTTACTGTTCCTTCGTTCATAGAAAAAACCTCCTAGTGCTTTTGCACTTAAATATTTGCAATTGTTAATGTAAAAATTTTAAGAGTTTTTCAAACGAATGAAACAATTAAAATATTTGTTGATTAAGAACTACTCTTAGAATAATACAGGGCTTTCGTGTAAAAGTCAACTGTTTGAGGAAATCTTTTTAAATATTTTCTATTGAACTTATTCCAGTTCTTCCGGATGTACGAATCCTCTGTCTCTTTTAAGAGTTTCTTCGATTCCTTTAAGAACAGTATTAACATCTTCAGGATTATATAAATCCATCTTATCGATATCAATTACATAGACAGGTGAAATCTCTTTACTGCTGTATTCCGTCAGGAATTCATTTTCGTACATGTTATACAGGTCCTGATAATATTTGTAAAGCCCGGGGTTTCCTTCGATTTGTTCAAAATCTCTGCCGCGTCTTTTAATTCTTCTCATAACCTCTTCAAGTGATCCATGGACCATAACCATCAAATCCGGTGATTTTTTAAACAGCACCTGCTGTTTATATAAATCATTCAGTTCTTCCATCATGTTCTCGTGCAGATCTAAATACGTTTCGTATTCCGCTTCATCCATCGAGCCGTTTTCATACTGAAGTCTCGCAAAGATCATTGCATCTTCATAAATAGAACGATCCAGTACTGAGTTAGGATGCGCCATTGCTTTCTTAATTGCTTTGAATCTGTGATTCAGGAAAAACACCTGAAGGTGGAAACTGTATCGTTCAGGCTCGTCATAATATTTTGCCAAAAATGGATTGCCGTCTACTTTCTCTTCCAGCAATTCCACCTCAAAATGTTTCGCTATAACTTTGCCCCACTCTGTTTTACCTGCGCCAATTGTTCCTGCTAATGTAATCAATTTACCGTCACCTTTTCCATGGTTCATTTTCTTCACCAAATTTATAGTTTTTTTCTTTACTTATGTAATTGATATATTTCTTTGTTTAATCAAAATTAAGCCTTCACTATTTTACCAGAAATACAGTATAAAACTACCTATTAATTTTGGCAATTATCGTACCATGTCACTTTTTGCTCTAATCGTTTTAAAAGTGTCTTTTATTTTCTACTAAATAAGTAAAATTACTTTTTCACTTTCTGAAGGCAAGCATTAAATTTCCAGCTGTCAGGTCTTTCATAATACACTGGTCATACTATGAATAAAGGGAGAAAGTAATATGAAATCATACTACAGCGATGTGTTCCAGTTCAGAGGTACTCATTACGATTTTGGGTATTTGCAGGGTCAACAGTTGAAAAACTCCCCTATTTTACCAAATCGTGAAAGACAATGGCGCCGAAGAGAAAAACGTCACTTTATCGTTGATCCTGAGACTTCAATGAAGATGCTGCGTCAGCTTGCCCCTCAAGTACTGGATGAGATTCAGGGACTCGCCGATGCACTGGAGCTCGATATTACAGAGGCATTTAAAAAGTTCGGCGGATACTATTTGGAGCTGACACGTAGCGGCTGCTCTATTTTTACCGACAGTGATTTTTTCGTCCGGAATTACGACAGCCATCCCCGAGGCTATGAAGGACGGTATATATTTTATCAGCCGACAGATGGAGGATATGCTTTTATGGGTCCTACAATGCAAATCACAGGACGCATTGACGGTATGAACGAGAAAGGTCTCGTTATCGGCTATAACTTCACTCATACTAAAAAATCTGCGGACGGATTTATGTGCAGTATGATTGCGAGACTGGTTCTGGAAACATGTGCGAATACTGATGAAGCAGTCGCACTGCTGAAAGACATCCCTCACAGACATTCGTTCAGCTATGTCGTGCAGGACAAAAGAGGTATTTCTTATGTAATAGAAGCATCACCGAGAAATGTCGCTGTCAGACAGTCAAATATATGTACAAATCACTTCCATATGCTGCATGAAGAAAATCGCTACAGGCAGGAAGAATCACTCCAGCGGGAACAAAATATTATTAAGAAACAGCAAAATACGAGTAAACCGTATGAAGCGTTTAAAATAATGAACAATCTTAATGAAGGTATTGCATCAACCAAATACGATGCATCTGCCGGAACAATTCATACATCGGTCTATCTTCCGAAAGAATTAAAAGCATTATTTGTAATTGGGCTGGATAGAAAACCTGTTATTTTTGATTTTAATAAATGGCTCCAGGGAGAAGATATCAATATTACGAAGATCAAAGGTGAACTGGACTTTGACAAGCCTTTTGTTAATATGGAATGAGCTGTTAATACAGTGTAAACATTCAATATAAAATGGGCCGGTGATTACTTTTGAACGAA
>CANRKV010000217.1 GCA_947631305.1 uncultured Jeotgalicoccus sp. | reverse complement strand
GAAGGTCACGAAAAAGGGCGCCTTTCCCAACCAGAACGCACTATTGAAGCTACTCTATTTGCGGGTCACGGAGCTATCCCAAAAATGGGGTGGGCGACCTGTGGCGAACTGGGCCATGGTCCGCAACCAGCTTGCCATGGACGACGCCATTCACGACCGCTTCCTAAAATTTGAGGATTCTTAACGACGAGCCTTAAAAAACTTACACACTTTTCTTGACAGGGCCGAAAAGCGGATCTTTATCGGCTATCTTGGAGGTCGTGCGGCATATTTCATCGAACCCCTGCGTCAGAGATACCTATACATACTGTGGCATATCCCGCAAGTTGCTGCAAGATAGAGACTCCGATCTGGACAAGCTGGCCATGGCAAATGCTGAATTGCCGCATGTGTCAACACGGTTTTCTGTTCGCAACAACTCGGCAGCAAGTATTTTCTTTGAAAAACTCTTGAAAGATATGGATCCTGTGCCTCATTTTTATGTGACAGGTACAGCGGATCAAATAATTCAATGGGGAAACTGTTCTGAAAATAGGTTCTTGAAAATCATGCGCAGGATAACGCAGCAGGGCGACAGTATGTATCCTTGCTTCGACGATGTCATGACGAGGGTGGGAATACGACAGGTGAATATTGCCCCAAAAGATGATGAAACACCGGAAACAGAAGAAACAAGCAAACTGGTCAGAGAAAAACGGGTGAAGTTCTTTCAGGAAACAATTGACTGGCTGAAGGAAGATCTTAGCAGGAATGGTGTAGATTCTAAAGTCGAGATCAATTGGAAATATTCCCTATTGAAACTTCTTGGAACATTGGAAACAATGTACGCGAACTGCGTGATGGATGACTTGGCCAATTTGATTATTCCAAGTGTTGATGCGTTTCTAGTACGGCTAAATCGCATCAAAGAAAATAACGACGGATCAATACCAACGAAGTATAATGAGGATATTCTTGAGTTCTTACGGCATTGGACAAGCTTGACAAACGACGTATCACAACTAGAGAGCCAATTGACTCAACACCCGGAGTTGATTCCTGTCAGATATTACATTCCTGCGATGTTGCTGCAGTTTGAGTTGCGATTTGTAGAATACTGCTGCGATGCGCTTAGTGACGAAGGAACACGAAGTTTTCATCCCATGCTGCTTCCGACAGATACAGAGGAATTATATACTTATTCTCCTTTAGACCCGAAGCAGGAGAAGTATCAGGGCAAGTGCCCATTGTTGGTGTTTATACCGCTTCAGGATCTTTACCGGCCGTGGCAGAATGCACACCGGATAGCACATGAAATTGCCCATTACTGTGGCGATTCCGGGAGAATGCGTAAAGAGAGGCATGAGGTCCTCACAGAGTGCATGGCATATTTTGTGGCCAATCGATGGTATCGTGATTTTAGCAGACTTTTGTCAGAAGATGAGGCTGAAGAATTACGTATAAAGACAAGCGAGTATGCAAGTGACATTGCTAATACGGTGGACGCACTGGTACGCCAGGCAGATCCTGATGTGGAAGAATGGTATTTGGCTCTGAGTAAGAGAAAACTGCTTTCCGCTGTAAAGGATATTATAAATAATGAGCAGTATTTTGATCAATATCTGTTTAGTTATGATCCGACCATTTTTTACAAAGGACGTAATAACTTTGAAAGTTTAAAACAAAGTGCCCAATCTGCACAAATCAAGCTCTACGAAATCCGAAGTCATATGGATGGACTCGCACATTTATGTGCTGAATGTTATGCAGATATTGCAATGGTGTTGTTGTTAGCGTGCAACTTTCAGGACTACTATACGTGCGTATATCATGAGGAATATCTGAGATTGCGTAAAATCTACAGAGATGGCGTAGACAAGCCTCCGTTTGCAGGTGGCGTTCTCTCTCATATTGATCGAATGGGGTTGGTTATATACGCTATTCGCGGGATCGGGGATCCAACACTGCGTCAACAGTGGGAGAATGGATCGGTCACAGCGACGGAATCCGCCAATATTCAGTGGATCAAAACTGCGGCGCAGTTTGTAGATTTCCTTGAAAAAGGCAATTCAGATCATTTTGATTCTATCCATGAATCTATAGAGGCGCTGCCGCTGTTTTACGAGTTTGCAAAGCTTGGGGGATTCTTAAGAAGCTGTGCGCATGGTATAGAAGAGGCATTCAAGCAGAGCGCGAAGCGTCAGGAAGCGAAAAAGGCGGTCATGAAGAGCATTCAACACGTAAAAGACGGAGAGTTTGATTGGGAGGGGCTGCGGCAGTTTTTGACCGTTGTCAATTGAACGATTGCGTTTTGGTCGTAGCCGCCCACCCGGAAGGCAAACGCGCCAGAGCAGCCGGCAACAAAAAACCGCACCCGGACTGATATGCTCCCTCTATGGAAGACGGTGAAAAAGACACTGCATCCAGGGAGGGAGCATTATTATGGGCAAAGAGATCAGCAGCGAGGAGAAGTATAATGTAAGACAAATTCTTCGCGGAGAAATGAGTCAGCGGTATGCGGCGGAGATTCTGGGGATGCATTGGTCCAGTGTATAGGCGTGGGTGCGCCTGTATGAATCGGAGGGCACGGCAGCATTGGAACGGAACGGCCAGAACCGTGGCTACGGCACCGAGACAAAATGGGCCGCTGTGCAGGAGTATCTAGCCGGGAAAAGGGGGCCTGAGCGCAGTCTGAAACATATCAAATTCGGGCAAATACAACGCTCATGCACTGGATAAAGGAGTATTATGCTCATGGAAGATCCACCTCGATGGTTTGGAACACACTATGACATCCACGTCAATGACAAGTGAGTGCTTCGTATATGCCGGGCAAAGATATCCGGCCGTGTAAGATAAAGTGTGTAAGTTACAGGAAAGGTAACTTATGCACTTTATTTTTGCGATAGGGTGCGGTAAA
>CANRKV010000216.1 GCA_947631305.1 uncultured Jeotgalicoccus sp. | reverse complement strand
TATGACACAGTTTACGATTGAATTCGACGGCGAAGCCTTTGTGCTGAAACATGATACGATGCTTATGGTGATTGGAGTATTAATTATTTTAAGTATTTTATCGTATGTGTTTTTATTAAGAAGAGTCGGTCAGAGGTATGATAAAGGATACAATATTACGTATAAGGACTGATAACTATGACTGGTACTGTATATTTTCAAAAATTTGATATCGGCTGGCTGCGTTTAGAGTCTGTCGATGATTCAATTGTGCGAATAGATTACACGGATGAAGCAGGAGAGTCGGATAAACCGGATAACGTAATTGATCAATGTGTCAGGGAACTTGGTGAATATTTTAAGGGAGAAAGAAAATCGTTCGGCGTTAAAATAAATCCGGGAGTTCACGGGACACCATTTCAGCAGTCTGTCTGGGAAGAATTGAGGCAGATTCCCTACGGCGAAACAATCAGCTACAAGACGCTCGCTGAACGTATCAGCGGCAGCAATTATTCACGTGCTGTCGCCAATGCCAATGGTAAAAATCCGATTTCGATTATTATTCCGTGCCACAGAGTAATCGCGAGCAATAATACGCTCGGCGGATATACCGGCGGGCTCGATAAGAAAAAACTGCTCTTATCAGTTGAAGGACGCTGACAGCCTTGCTATATTAACAAAATTCAGCTATATTATTAATATCAGAAGCAGTAGCAGAAACGTTTTTTTAAGCGAGCCGGTGGGTGGTGTGAACCGGTATTAACGTCAAGTGAACTTGTCTGTGTTAATTTCATACTATTTAAAGTTGCACATAAATGTGAATGCGGGTGGTACCGCGGTCGTATAGATCGTCCCATATCTTTTTTAGATATGGGATTTTTTTATTTAATAGGAGGAAAACTAATGACGTTTAAACACAGAGACATCGAAAAGAAATGGCAGCAGCACTGGGAAAACAACAAAACATTTAAAACAGAAGATGAAATCGGCAAAGAGAAATTCTATGCACTGGATATGTTCCCGTATCCGTCAGGTGCAGGACTGCACGTCGGTCACCCTGAAGGGTACACAGCAACAGATATCGTCAGCCGCATGAAACGCATGCAGGGCTATAATGTACTTCACCCGATGGGCTGGGATGCCTTCGGTCTGCCGGCAGAGCAGTATGCGATTGATACTGGAAATGATATTCATGCATTCAACGAGAAAAATATCGATACATTCCGCCGTCAGATTAAAGAACTCGGTTTCAGCTACGACTGGGACAGAGAACTGAATACGACGGATCCTGAATACTACAAATGGACACAGTGGATTTTTATCCAGCTTTATAATAAAGGACTTGCTTACGTTGACGAAGTGCCTGTGAACTGGTGTGAAGCGCTTGGTACAGTACTTGCTAACGAAGAAGTAATCGACGGCAAGAGTGAACGCGGCGGGCATCCGGTAATACGCAAGCCGATGAGACAGTGGATTCTCCGTATTACTGAATATGCGGACCGTCTGTTAGAAGACCTGGACGAACTTGACTGGCCGGAATCGCTGAAAGATATGCAGCGCAACTGGATTGGTAAATCAGAAGGGGCGAACGTCACTTTTGAAATCGATGGTTTCGATGAGTCATTCTCTGCATTTACAACGCGTCCGGATACGATTTACGGTGCGACGTATGCGGTACTTTCTCCTGAACATAAATTAATCGATAAAATCACGTCTGACGACCAGCGTGAAGCGGTTAAAGCATATCAGGAAAAAGCAGCGCATAAGAGCGAGCTTGAGCGTACTGATCTTGCCAAAGAGAAAACAGGAGTATTTACAGGAAGCTACGCAATTAATCCGTTAAGCGGCGAAAAACTGCCAATCTGGATTGCGGACTACGTACTTGCTTCATACGGTACAGGGGCAATTATGGCTGTTCCGGCACATGATGAGCGTGACTATGAATTTGCTAAACAGTTTGAGCTTGAAATTATTCCTGTACTTGAAGGCGGCAATGTTGAAGAAGCAGCATTTACCGGCGAAGGTGCGCACATTAATTCAGGACCTCTTGATGGTTTAGGACTTGCTGACGGTATTTCTAAAGCAATTGAACTGCTTGAAGAGAAGAATGCCGGTGAAGCGAAAATCACATACCGATTAAGAGATTGGTTATTCAGCCGTCAGCGTTACTGGGGCGAGCCGATTCCTGTAATTCATTGGGAAGACGGCACGATGACGACAGTTCCTGAAGAAGAACTGCCGCTTGAACTTCCTGTGATGACGGAAATTAAACCGTCAGGTACAGGTGAGTCACCGCTTGCAAACAATACTGAATGGATTAACGTTGTCAGAGAAGACGGTGTTAAAGGCCGCCGTGAAACAAACACAATGCCGCAGTGGGCCGGCAGCAGCTGGTACTTCCTGCGCTTTATCGACCCGCATAACACGGAACAGCTTGCTGATCCTGAAAAACTGAAACACTGGCTGCCTGTAGATTTATATATCGGCGGAGCAGAGCATGCGGTGCTGCACTTGCTTTACGCAAGATTCTGGCACAAATTCCTGTACGACCTCGGGGTTGTTCCAACTAAAGAACCATTCCAGAAGTTATATAACCAGGGAATGATTCTAGGTGAAGGCAATGAGAAGATGAGTAAATCAAAAGGCAACGTTGTAAACCCTGACGATATTGTTTATTCACACGGTGCAGATACATTAAGACTGTATGAAATGTTCATGGGGCCGCTTGATGCATCAATTGCATGGAATGAAAACGGACTCGACGGAGCGAGAAGATTCCTCGACCGCGTATGGAGACTCGTTATTAATGAAGAAACTGGTGAAACAGCAGCGAAGATTGTTGACAAGGAAACACCGGAACTCGATAAAGTCTATAACGAAACTGTGAAGAAAGTAACAGAAGACTTCGAGTCACTGTTATTCAATACAGGAATTTCTCAGCT
>CANRKV010000215.1 GCA_947631305.1 uncultured Jeotgalicoccus sp. | reverse complement strand
CCGAATACGCCGCTGCATGACGGAGCAATGATAATCCAGGGTGATAAAATTGCGACAGCCGGCAGTTATCTGCCGCTGTCTGAAAGCAATAAGATTGCAAAAGACTTAGGTACGCGTCACAGGGCTGCTGTCGGTATTTCAGAAGTAACCGATGCATTTACGATAATCGTATCGGAAGAAACAGGTAACGTTTCAGTTACATACGACAGCAAGATGTCTAAGGAAATTACTCTGGAGAAACTGGAAGAACTCCTCCAGAAACACTGGATGGTTGCTTCCGTTGCTAAAGAAGGAGGCGGTTTATTTGCTCGAAAATAAATTGGGACTGAGCATCGTTGCATTGCTGCTCGCACTGTTTATGTTTGTGAACGCAAATAATGTCTTTGAAGATATGAATGTATTCAGCGATGACAGTACGACGGAAGACGACACACAATTTGTTGAAGGTGTTCCTGTTGAAGTGCTGTATGACGAAGAGTCGTATTACGTATCCGGTGTTCCGCAGGAAGTCACTGTGGAACTCGGCGGAGTGAATTCGAACGTGAAGCGCCTTCAGGCGACGCGTAATTTTGAAGTGATTTTAGATCTTAGAAACCGTGAACCAGGAGAACATGAAGTGTTCTTCACGGTGAATGGTCTGCCTGAAAATGTAGCAGGCACGGCTCAGCCGGAAACAGCTAATGTGACGATACAGAACCTTGTATCGCAGACTTTTGAAGTCCAGGCAGAAGTAAGTGAAGGGCGAATCGGCTCAAGCTATCAGCTCGGCGCGGTCAGCGTTGAACCGTCAACAGTAACTGTCAGGGGCGGCGAGAGCACGATGAACCGTATACAATATGTCCGTGCGATGATGTCCGACACTTCCAGCATTACTGAAGAACGTGTTGAAGAAGCTGAAGTCAGCGCATTCGATGCACAGTATAATAAGCTCGATGTCAGCATTGAACCTTCTACAGTAAGAATTGAAATTGATGTTGAAGAACTCAGCAAGGAAGTGCCTGTCAATCTTGAAACGACAGGTGAAGCTGCTGACGGAAGTACACTGTCGGAAGTGGAATTAAATCATGATACAATTGAAATATATGGTGACAGTGAAACATTAAATTCGATATCATCTGTAAACGCAGAAGTGGATGTCGGGGGAATGTCATCATCGGGCACAAAAGATGTCCGGCTTGAATTACCTGAAAATGTAACAAAAAGTGAACCTGCTGTATTAGAAGCGGACGTCACTGTAGAAAAAGACGAATAATTGCTGCATAAAAAGGAGATTACTATGGGAAAGTATTTTGGTACAGATGGAGTTAGAGGAATTGCAAACGAAGGTTTAACACCGGAACTGGCTTTTAAATTAGGCCGTTTTGGCGGATATACACTGCTTGAAAAAGGCGAAGAGCATCCACGCGTTTTAGTTGGAAGAGATACACGTATTTCAGGAGAAATGCTGGAGTCTGCGCTCGTTGCAGGACTATTATCAATCGGTGCTGAAGTTATGCGCCTCGGAGTAATTTCTACACCGGGTGTTGCTTATCTGACAAAAGACATGGAAGCAAATGCAGGTGTTATGATTTCTGCATCACACAACCCGGTTGAAGATAACGGAATTAAATTTTTCGGCCCGGACGGTTTTAAACTGACTGATGAACAGGAAGCTGAAATTGAAGCACTGCTCGACAGCAATGAAGATAACCTGCCAAGACCAACAGGTGTTTCTGTAGGTACAATTTCTGATTACTTTGAAGGCGGCCAGAAATACTTAAGCTACTTAAAATCAACAATTGATACTGACTTTGAAGGACTGAAAATCGGACTTGATGGTGCGCATGGATCAACGTATCACTTAGGACCTTATTTATTCGGGGACCTTGAAGCAGATACAGTGACAGTCGGCAGCAACCCTGACGGCACGAACATAAATGCGGGTGTTGGTTCAACACATCCTGAAAAACTTCAGGAGCTCGTTAAAGAAGAGAAATGCGACTTCGGTCTTGCATTTGACGGAGACGGGGACAGAATCATTGCAGTGGATGAAAAAGGTGAGATTGTCGACGGCGATAAAATCATGTTTATTCTTGCACATGCGCTGAAAGAAAAAGGCGAACTGAAAGACGATACAGTCGTTTCCACAGTAATGAGTAACCTTGGATTCTACAAAGCGGTGGAAGCACACGGTATGAAATCCGATAAAACACAGGTCGGAGACAGATATGTTGTAGCTGAAATGCGTAAAGGCGGCTATTCATTAGGCGGAGAACAATCCGGTCATATCGTGATGATGGATTACAATACGACAGGCGACGGTCTGTTAACAGGTATTCATTTAGCGGCAATCGTTAAAGAATCGGGCAAGAAGATGAGTGAACTTGCAGCAATGGTTGAAACGTTCCCTCAGGAGCTCGTAAACGTGCGTGTAAGCGACAAGCACAACGTTACGAACAATGAAGCGGTCAAAGCAGTTATGACTGATGTAGAACAGCGCATGGCTGGTAATGGACGTATTCTCGTCCGTGCTTCAGGAACAGAACCGCTTGTACGCGTTATGGTGGAAGCTGAAACTGAAGAACTCGCAGCGAGTTACAGTGCAGAAATTGCTAAAATAGTAGAAGCTGAAATGGGTTTGGATAAATAGAAAATGAAATCGAAAGTGCTGCTTCCTTATTAAGGGAGCGGCACTTTTTTTCTTTTATCACAATGACCGCTTTTATTGACTGAAAATTCAGTGCGTTATACGATGAACATGAAGTTAATACTTAATTCACAGCCTGTCACGAGTTAAATATCAGAATATTATCGAGCCCGGGATGAGGCTGCTAATATCATTTAATATTTTTCATTGGAGGAGAAATTTTAATGAGCAAAGTAAATTTGGAAGCGGCGAAAAAGATTATTGCAGCAGCGGAAGAAGAAGCAGCGGATGTTGG
>CANRKV010000214.1 GCA_947631305.1 uncultured Jeotgalicoccus sp. | reverse complement strand
GATTCTTGTATTTCATTTTTCGACCTCCATAAAAGTGTATTCTTACTTATTATAGTAGATTTGAATATGAAATTGTTGGAATTTACAAAATTTAATAAAAACTTTAGTTAATGTCAATAATCAAAGATTTTATTTAAGTCATTTAATTGTTACAGATAATCAGTTTTAGTTAAATAGTATAATGTCCCAGGCGGGAGTCGAACCCGCGGCCTGAGCCTTAGGAGGGCGCCGCTCTATCCAGCTGAGCTACCGGGACGTGATTTTATAAATAGTTCTATTCATCTCTCAAGTACTGCGAATATATTAGAGTTAACTTTTTCGGTATTTACCTTTTAATTCAAACTCTCGTTCCTGTATTTCTTTTACGTATATCTGTTAACTTTGCAGTTTTCACCATAATCCCCTCGTCATTTTATATCTCTTTTGATTTTATTATAACAAACCTCTCACTTCTATTTTGGAGTGAGAGGTTTTCTGTTAATTAAAAGCTTCAGAGTATTGGATAGTTCCTTCTTTATCTTTTAAGTAATCATCTTTAATTTCTTTAATCATAAATGCTTCATCAGGAATTCCTTCGTATGGTGAATAGATGTTATATTTACTTGCCGGTTCATAACCAAATTTAGTGTAATACTCCGGGTGCCCCAAAATACTTTTCAAGCTCATTCATTAAGAGCTTTCCTACTCCACTTTTTTGAGAGTCCGGATTTACCGCGATCGGCGCAAGTACCAGACCGGTATATTGCTGCTGATCATTGTTTAGGTAAACTTCACTGAGCAGACCGTAGCCAAGTATTCCTTCGTCTTCAGCGACTACTTCCAGTTCAGGTATATATTCTTTAGTTTTTCTTATTTCAGCCACTAATTCCGCTTCACCGCTATAACCATGCTCGTCATGTGTAAATGCATCGGTGATTAAATTTTTTACGGTTATAAAATCTTTTTCTTCTATAGTTTTTATTTTCAAATTAATCATTCCTTTGATGTAATTTCTATTAATAAAATCCATCATCTGTAACATAAATTATTCAACATTATAAACGATATTGAATATTTACAATTTTAACATTCATTTATAAAAATCAAAAAAATAAGCTCTTACATCATTTTCAGATGCAAGAGCTTATCTATTAAACATTGACGTCCTGGGAGGGATTCGAACCCCCGACCGATGCCTTAGAAGGGCATTGCTCTATCCAGCTGAGCTACCAGGACTTAATTAACACAATAGTTATTATAACCAGGATGCATATATAAAGTCAATGCATTTTTAGGTTTTTTTAATATAATGTTAATTTTACGTTAACCAATCTGTTTTCAGCATACGATAAAGTGCGCAGTCATGGTAATGGTCGTATAAAAATTCATAATCTCTCATAACCGCTTCTTCCGTAAATTTCAGCCGTTCCGGGATTTTTCTGCTCTTTTTATTTTCAACACCCGCAATGATTTCTATCCGGTGCAGGCCAAGTTCACTGAAGCCGTAATCGATTAATCCTTTTACAGCTTTCGTCATTATGCCTGTGCCGGTATACTCTTCTGCGAGCCAGTAGCCAATTTCAGCGCGTCGGCTCAAGCCCACAATTCTGTTGAAACCGCACATGCCTGCGAGCTCTCCCTTGTAATACACTCCGAGCGTCAGTGCTTCATGCGCGTCATTCATTTCGACCCAGTCTTTTATGATTGGAACATACTGCCCGGGTGCCGACATATAGTCCACCCATGGCAGCCATTCTCTCAGCTGGGTTCTGTTCTGATCGACAAGTTCATACATTTCCTGGTGTTCATGCGCCTGAACCTGTTTTAGTTCAAGTGCATCATCAATTTTAATTTTCATGATGTTTCAGTCCCTTTTTTAGTTGCCGAGGTTAAATTCATCCATCAGTTTGTGCTTGCGGCTGTAATACGATGCAATTTCAGTATCTGTATCAATTACTAAATAACTTTCCGGATATTCATTTCTTGAAGACGTAATGCTCCCGGGGTTTATCGCGTAGACGCCCTGTACTTTTTCGATTTTAGCTACGTGAGAATGGCCGTATAATGCATACTTCGCTCCTGTTTCTAAAGCTTTTTCAGCTAGCGTATTGCGGTCTGATTTAATGCCGAACAAATGTCCATGCGTATAAAACATGCCCGTTTCTTCTAATAATCCCGTTTCCGGATAATTATCGTCACGGTCTGTGTTTCCTGTTACGCGCAGAAATTTTTCCATTTCCGGATCGTCATACGGAAATTCGCTGTCGCCTAAATGAATCGCCGCATCCGGTTTAACCGTATCGTACACTTCAGTTAAAATATTTTTCTCACTGTGATTATCACTAATAACTAAAACTTTCATCTGTGAATCCCCCTATTTTTTCAACTTATTGAATACTGTCGTATCATTCATTAATTTTTCCAACGCTTTCCCTCTATGACTGATTTCCCCTTTTTCTTCGGATGTAATCTCGCCCAGGTAAATTCCTTTCAGCGTTTTGAACAGAGGATCGTAGCCAAAGCCTGCGTTACCATGCGGTTCAGTTAAAATTTCTCCCGCTAATGTGCCTTCATAAGTAATTGTTTCTTCACCCGGAATTGATAAAGCCAGCACGCACGTGAAGTATGCCGCTCTGTTTTCGATGCCTTTTAATTCTTCTAAAAGTTTTGCGTTATTTTTTTCGTCTGTCGCATCTTCACCCGAATAACGTGCTGAGTAAACTCCTGGTCTGCCTTCAAGCGCTTCAACAGAAAGTCCTGAATCATCGCTGATTACCGGTAGATTTAATGCTTTTGCCGCTGCTTCAGATTTTAAAATCGCATTTTCTCTGAACGTCGTGCCTGTTTCTTCAACGTCAAATTCCGGCAGAAGTTCTTTAATGCCGACAACTTCGAAGTCTTCAAATATTGCTTTAAAATCGTTGATTTTACCTTTGTTCCCGCTTGC
>CANRKV010000213.1 GCA_947631305.1 uncultured Jeotgalicoccus sp. | reverse complement strand
GGCTGACACCGCCGGATGAAAGTACTCCGATTTTTGAAATCGCATCAAGTCTTTCTGCCAGCCGTTCCCCATCAAGGCCGTCGTAATTTAAATCGGTATTATAATCGTGCATTAAAATATCTTTCATTTATTATGTCCTCCAAGCTCTAATGTGTTGTGTTTTACAAATATGTATTTTGCAGTATATTTCCCGGGAATTAAATGAACCGCAGCATAACCTTCGGAAAATAATTCCTGAAATAAATTTCTGGTTGTCATTCTCCAATTCAATGCGAGTTCGTGATTTTCAGTTTTTACATGCTGGAAATCTTTCGGAACTGTGAAAGAATAAACTTCCGCAGTTAATTTTTCACTGTGGATAATAGTGCAGGCAGGAATTCCGTTATGAACACTCACTTCATTTAATGGAACAGGGTTATCATAATTTTTAACTTCCACTCCAGTCACATGTTCACTTGATATATGCCAGTGCACTTCAAAACGGTCAGACGGCAGATTTTTGTTCAGACCATCGTTCATTTCTCCATATGCATTTTCCATATATACAGAGCATATGCCGTTAAGTTTTGTCAGATTTAAATATGCATTACGTGTTTCAAGGGGATCATATGTCCAGCGTATTTCCGTGTAGCCTTTTTGAACAGCGATTTTCTGCTGTTTCTTTTTAAGCTGCTCACCTATTCCTTTAGAACGGTAATTTTCTTCTATGCCAAGCATATGGGAACACAGATATGTTTGACCGTCCTTGAAACCGGCAAAGGCATAACTGAAACCGATAATCTTATCTTCTTCAAATGCACCGATTATAATGCCGCCGTTTTTAACTGCAGTCAGCGTCTGATGAATAGGCAGCCGATGAGTATTCCAGATATTTTGTTCTATATCTCCCAAAAGTTCGAGATCTTTAATTGCAGTCAATTCTCTCAGCGTAATCATTTTAAACCTTCTTTATAGTAAAAGTAATTTTTTCATAACATTAGCATAACAAGTATCTAAATTCAATAAATATTCAGACAACTAAGATGATAAAAAGTATATTAAATTTAATGTATTATACTTGATATTTCGAATTCGAAGGTTTATACTGCAAATAGATTAAATTTAATATATCTAAAAATGAACTAATCGAAGGAGGTGCAGACATGAATGAAAGAGAAGCACGGATAAAAGCATTTACTGTTTTTATAAAATCCTCACAGTCCGTACAGAAACTTATTAAACAGGACTTTTTAAAGAAAGAAATTAACCTTAATGAATATGCGGTAATGGAATTGCTGTATCACAAAGGGGATCAGCCAATTCAGGCCATCGGCAAGAAAATACTGATGGGCGGCGGCAGTATCACTTACGTTATAGATAAGCTGGAAAAGAAAGGCTTTATCTACAGAAAGCCCTGTCCAGAAGACAGAAGAGTAATGTTTGCATGTATTACCGATGTTGGTAAAGAGTATATGGATACAAGAGTGGTTGAACAGGAAGCACTGATTAATACGATATTTGATGAGTGGGATGACGATGAAGTTGAAGATGCAATTAACTTATTAAAACGAATCGGGCTGCACGCAGAAGGCCTGCTTAAATAAAATTTGGAGGAATTATATTATGACTAATGAAAATTTAAAAGGAATTCACCACGTAACGGCAATGACAAACAATGCGATGAGAAACTATGACTTTATGACGGAAATTGTCGGTATGCGCTTAGTTAAGAAAACAGTTAACCAGGATGACATTCAGACGTACCATACATTCTTCGCTGATGATGAGGGATCACCAGGTACGGACATGACTTTCTTCGATTTCCCGAACAACCCTAAAGGTTCAAGAGGAACAAACTCTATTTCAAGAACCGGACTCAGAGTACCGAACGATGCAGCGCTTGAATTCTATTTAAACCGCTTTGAAGAAAACAATGTAAAACATGACGGTATTCAAGAACTGTTTGGCAAAAAAGTACTGCCGTTTGAAGAAGAAGACGGACAAAGATATCAGTTATTCTCAGATGAAAATAACGAAGGTGTAGCGCCGGGTAAACCATGGAAAAATGGTCCTGTACCGGAAGATAAAGCAGTATATGGTCTTGGACCGATTGAAATTACAGTAAGTTATTACGATGACTTCAAAAAAGTACTGCAGGAAATTTACGGCATGAAACCAATTCTTGAAGAAGAAAATGTAACGTTATTAAATGTCGGTGAAGGGGGCAACGGCGGACAGGTAATTCTTCGTAAAGACGAAGGTACTGAAGGACGTCAGGGCTATGGTGAAGTTCACCACGTTTCATTCAGAGTAGAAGACCACGAAGCACTTGCAGCATGGGAAGAAAAATACCGTCAGATGGGTATGGGCAACTCAGGACTGGTAGATCGTTTCTACTTCGAAGCACTGTATGCACGTGTGGGTCATATCTTAATTGAATTATCTACAGACGGCCCCGGATTCATGGATGACGAGCCGTACGAAACATTAGGTGAAAGCCTTGCATTACCTCCGTTCTTAGAGCCGCAACGCGCGCAAATCGAAGCTAAAATCAGACCGTTTAATACAAAGAGAAATAAATAATAAAGGGGAAATTAAATATGGAAGCAATTAAAAGAATTCATCATATTACTGCAATAGTTGGAGATCCGAATGAAAATATAAAATATTACAGAGATGTACTTGGTTTAAGACTGGTTAAACAGACAGTAAACTTTGACGATCCGGGAGTTTATCATTTGTACTTTGGAGATTATGACGGGAATCCGGGAACAATAATTACGTTCTTTAACTGGGTTGTCGACAGACCCGGGGTTAAAGGCAGCGGACAGGTTGGCAGAATTGCCTTCAGAATTCCTAAAGGCAGCATGACTGAATGGGAAAATCATTTGAAAGAACAAAATATTAATACTGAACACACAGAGCTGTTCGGTAAAGATACGCTTCAGTT
>CANRKV010000212.1 GCA_947631305.1 uncultured Jeotgalicoccus sp. | reverse complement strand
ACCCGCCTCCATACGGGCAAGTGCGATTTAAAAAATTCATATATTGTTATTCGCTGAACTGGCCAATCGCCATGTACTTGTCATAACGCTGGTCAACGAGTGAATCGCCGTCCATCGGCACTAATTCCGCCAATGCATTTTGCAGTGCCTGATCGGTTTCATTGAACACGAATGTTTTATCGTGGTGTGCACCGCCGGCCGGTTCTTTAATCGTACCGTCGCTGACTCCAAGTTCAAGTAGGTCCGCTGCAGTAATTTTTAATGATTCCGCTGCGATTTCTTTAAGCGAAGCGTCTTTAAATAAAATACTCGCCGCACCTTCCGGTGAAATCACCGAGTACGTTGCGTTTTCAAGCATGTACAATTTGTTGCAGACGCCTAAGGCAAGCGCACCGCCTGAGCCGCCTTCACCGATAACAATACTGATTACCGGCACAGTCAGCCCTGCCATTTCAACAAGGTTGCGTGCGATTGATTCACTTTGTCCGCGTTCTTCAGCTGCTTTTCCCGGATACGCACCTTTCGTATCGATAAAACAGATTACCGGACGCTTAAATTTCTCCGCCTGTTTCATCAGACGAAGTGCTTTACGATAGCCGTCGGGATGCGCCATACCAAAATTGCGCGCAATATTATCTTTCGTATCCATGCCGCGCTGGTTGCCGATAACTGTGACAGGACGGCCTCTGAACATCGCGATACCGCCGATAATTGCATTATCATCCGAATATGCACGATCGCCTTTAAACTCGATAAATTCATCGAATAAAGCCGCAATATATTCTTTTGAAGTCGGACGCTTTATGTAGCGTGCAATTTCAACACGCTGCCATGGTGTGAGCTGTGAGTATACTTCTTCTTTTTTATCCTTCACTTTTCTCTCCAAAAAGCTGATTTCCGTCGTCAGATCCAGCTTGTTTTTATGGGCATATTTTTCAAGCTCTTTAATTTTGTTTTCCAGTTCAACTACTGGTTTTTCAAATTCAAATACCATAATTACACAACCTCTTTATGCATCTTTAAAATCGTGCCAAGATAGCGTTTCATGTTCACTCTGTTGACGACTTCATCAAGCTGCCCGTGCTTGAGTAAAAATTCCGCCGTCTGGAAATCATCCGGCAGTTTTTCCTTAATTGTTTCTTCAATAACACGGCGTCCGGCAAAACCGATTAACGCGCCTTTTTCAGCTAAGTTAATATCCCCGACTGACGCAAATGATGCGGAAACTCCGCCCGTTGTCGGGTTAGTCATGTAGGCTATGTATAATAAGCCTGCTTTATTATGTCTTTCGATTGCCACGCTGACTTTCGCCATTTGCATTAACGATAAAATCCCTTCCTGCATACGAGCGCCTCCGCTTGCTGTGAAGACGATAACAGGCAGTTTGTGTTCTGTCGCATACTGGAAACTGCGTGCCAGTTTCTCGCCAAGCGCCGAGCCCATGCTTCCCATACGAAAACGCGGATCCATAATCGCGACGACTGCTTCATTGCCCATAATTTTACCATGGGATACGATCAATGCTTCTTCAAGTCCCGTTTTTTCTTTATCCGAAGCAAGTTTCTCTTCGTAATTCGGGAAGTTCAGCGGGTTCACCGACGTAATATTTGAAAACAGTTCTGTACCGCTGTCGATATCAAGCAGCGCGTCCATACGGTCCGTGCTTATAATCGGCAGGTGATGGTCACAGTTTGAGCAGACATTCAGACGTTTGTGCAGGTCTTTTGAGTAAAGTATCTTTTTACAGCTCGGACACTTTGTCATAATCGTTTCCTGTTTTTCAGTGCTGCCGTCCGCTTTTTCATCACTTGCTTTTTTGTTCAGTTTAAAAAATATATCTTTTAACATTTTTACACCCCATCGAAGTTAATGCTCGTAACCGTCAGCATATTTTTTAAGCAGCTTATAAATTCTCTGCACGACTTGATTATTACCATTATCAACAGTCTCTGTACCATTGTATTTATGTTCATAATAATAATCTATCATATGCATTAGTTCAATTAACTCTTCATATTGTCTGTCCGTACGGAGCAGATATTTCGCTATTAAAGTGTAGAGCTGGTGACTGTCGATATTCGCAAGATAAGTTCCCTCACCGCGCTTTACGTATATGACACCGATAAGCTCAAGCGCCCGAAGCGCTTCTCTGACACTCTGACGGCTCACATTCAGCCGTTCTTTTAAATAGCGTTCGCTCGGAATCTTCTCGCCGATACCAATATTCTGATCCTCGATAATTTTATTAATTTCTTCAAGAATCGTCTGAAGACCTTTTTTATTTTCCATGACTAACCGTTCAGTTCGCTGATTAGTTTTTTCGTCTTGTTGTATACGTAGCCGGGCTCCACTTTTTTGCGTGATACGCCTGTATTCATTGCCGCTTCTGCGACACGTTCAGCTACTGTCGGTGCTACTTCCGGGTGGAATGCATCCGGGATAACATAATCCGCGCTCAGCTCTTTATCAGTAACGATTTCGGCAATCGCAAGAACCGCTGCTTTTTTCATTTCTTCATTGATGTGCGTCGACTGGACGTCTAATGCACCTCTGAAAATCCCCGGGAACGCAAGTACGTTGTTCACCTGGTTCGGGAAGTCACTGCGCCCTGTGCCCACTACTTTCGCACCGGCAGCAATTGCGATATCCGGCATAATTTCCGGTGTCGGGTTTGCCATAGCAAAAATAATCGGATCGGTATTCATCGAACGGACCATGTCCGCAGTTACAGCATTTTCAACCGATACGCCGATAAACACATCGGCATCTGTAATAACATCCTCCAGCTTGCCTTCGATATTATCGATATTCGTAAATTTCGCGACTTCATCTTTAATCGCATTCATGCCCGTCTCACGGCCTTCATAAATCGCACCGCGTGAATCACACATAATCATATCCTTCACACCGAAACTGTGAAGCAGTTTAAC
>CANRKV010000211.1 GCA_947631305.1 uncultured Jeotgalicoccus sp. | reverse complement strand
AATATTAAAACATTCTTTTAACCATTAACGGTTTTGTTCCATAAAGTCTTCAGTCGCTACTAGCGGTTCAAAGTCCGTTGGTAATGTTTCTGTGCGGACGACTAATACGTCACATTTTGCGTTTCTTACAATCGCTTCTGATACCGAACCGATAATGAATCGCTCAACAGCGTTCAGTCCGGTAGAACCACAGGCGATTAAATCCGCGCCGATTTTTTCTACAGCTTTTTTAGGAATAATTGATTTCGGTGAACCATAGTCGATGATTTTCTCTACATGTTCAACACCTTTGTCTAATGCAACTTTCTCATATCCGTCCAGTAACTTCTGAGCAAATTCGTTTGCACGTGCAGAAATTGAACGGTCATACGCTTCAACAGACGCGAAAGAGCGTGTATCGATAACGTTGATAATAGAAAGTTTCGCGTTGTTACGTTTCGCAGCTTCGACTGCTTTCTGGAATGCCCACTCTGCTTCGTGTGACCCGTCTACTGCAACTAAGATGTTTTGATATTGTAACATTATAAAATCAACTCCATTTCCTTTTCTTACTTATATTATACCACATGTACACGCTTCCAAAACTTTTAATATTGAGATAATTATAGACCAATTTATTAATTACTGTGATACAATATATTTGTTTGATTAAAGGGGGATTTGGAAATGATTATTGGTATACCGAAGGAAGTAAAAAACAACGAAAACAGAGTAGGTCTGACTCCAGGCGGCGTATACGCTTTTGTGCAGGCAGGACATACTGTTCTCGTAGAAACAAACGCAGGCAGCGGTTCATACTTTGAGGATTCAGCGTACACAGAAATGGGCGCGGAAATCGTCGGTACGGCAGCAGAAGCCTGGGCTGCTGAAATGGTAGTAAAAGTAAAAGAGCCATTGGCTGAAGAATTCGATCTTATTAAAGAAGAATCTATTCTGTTTACATATTTACACCTTGCTCCGGAAGAAGCACTGACTCAAGTGCTTGTTGATAAAAAAGTAACTGCAATCGCGTACGAAACGATTCAGCTGCCGGACGGCTCACTGCCGCTTCTTGCACCGATGAGTGAAGTAGCGGGACGCATGGCACCACAAGTCGGCGCTCAGCATCTGATGAGCATCAATGGCGGAAAAGGTATCCTTCTTAGCGGTGTACCTGGTGTCGAAAAAGCTAAAGTGACTATCGTCGGCGGGGGAGCTGCAGGTACGAACGCTGCCAAAATGGCACTCGGCCTTGGCGCAGACGTAACAATTTTAGACTTGAACCCTAAACGTTTAAGAGAGCTGGATGACTTATTCGGCGCACGTGTGCAGACATTAATGTCTACACCTTTAAACATTAAAATGGCTGTTGAAGCAAGCGATTTAGTTATCGGCGCAGTATTAATTCCGGGAGCAAAAGCACCTAAATTAGTATCTGAAGAAATGATTAAAAACATGGCACCGGGATCAGTTATCGTAGATATTGCAATCGATCAGGGCGGTATTTTTGAAACGACTGACAAGATTACAACGCATGACGATCCGACATATGTGAAGCACGGCGTTATTCATTACGCAGTAGCAAACATGCCGGGTGCTGTGCCGCGTACATCTACAAACGCACTGACAAACGCAACACTTCAGTACGGATTATTGATTGCGAACAACGGCTACAAAGAAGCACTTGTGAAAAACCCTGTAATCGCAGGCGGGTTTAATACATTCCAGGGCCACGTAACTTATGAAGCAGTTGCTGAAGCTCAAAACAGAAAATTTGTAAGTATTCACGACTTATTAGTATAGAAATGAAAAAAGCAGCCCTCGAGGCTGCTTTTTTGTTTTATATGGCGGAGTTTATCGTGTGATTGGGGTTTGAGGTGACAATGTCGTTTCAACAAAGTCCATAGAACCGTCTGTATAGACAATGTCGGCTGAACAAAGTCCATAGAATCGTTTGTATAGACAATGTCGGTTGAACAAAGTCTATAGAACCGTCTGTATAGACAATGTCGGTTGAACAAAGTCTATAGAATCGTCTGTATATACAATGTCGGCTGAACAAAGTCCATAGAACCGTCTGTATATACAATGTCGTTTCAACAAAGTCCATAGAACCGTCTGTATAGACAATGTTGGTTGAACAAAGTCTATAGAACCCTCTGCATAGACAATGTCGTTTGAACAAAGTCCATAGAACCGTCTATATAGACAATGTCAATTCAACAAAGTCCATAGAACCGTCTGTATAGACAATGTCAATTCAACAAAGTCCATAAATAAGATAAAAAGTCTACTTATCAATCACAACAACATCAAAAGGGATGCTCTTCTTTAAATCCTTGAGCTGTTCCGGACGGATCAGCGGGATAATCGACAGACGTTTTTTAACATGCATTTTTAATTTCGCTAAGGGCTGCAGCTGGCTGAAGTTTCTTATATCGATGTCGCGGAGGTCATACATTACGCCGGACACGTCATGTTCGATAAAAATTTCAGCGAGTCTGCTGTGCAGGAAGTACGGGACTTTCGTAAACGCCGGACCGACAATAAAGTGTTTGTTCCGTATTTCACTCGACAGTGTTTCCAGCAGCACGGTATTCACATCGTGGAAATCGCGCGTAAATATCTGGTCGATTATAAAGCCGTCGGCATTGCTGTTCTGGCGTATTGTTTCTATAAGAGTGTTTTCAATCATGAAGTCATTCGTTTCATGGAAGTTGTTTATCGTTATATATATTTCACTGTCAGGTGTGAGTGCACGCTGCATTGCCGGCAGTGTTAAATTTGGTGTATTAAAGTCAGGGTACGAAAATAATACAGAGTCAGATTCCATGTTGAGTGCGTGTGTTAAGTAAATGTGTTTCATCGTTATGTCTCCTTATATATAAAATATCGTTTTAATGATTATTAAAAAGTTTTTCAGGGAATAGATAATTATTAATAATTTAAACAGGAGTGATAAT
>CANRKV010000210.1 GCA_947631305.1 uncultured Jeotgalicoccus sp. | reverse complement strand
ATCCGTATGGACATGAAGAAATACTTCCGGCAGTTTAAAGACAGTTATAATACGGAGAAGGCGGAAAGGCTTGTGTCATTGATACGCGGGCAGATTGCAGAAAACCCGTACTTTAACGGAAGTTCAAATGTCAGTCGGATTCGTAAAGGACTGTACTGCGGGGCATGTGGAAGTTTTGAACTGGAGAAGGGACGGTTCCAGTTAACATGCGTGAAGTGCGGTACAATAGAAAGTAATGAAACGCACCTGCTTCGCGCAATGAGCGATCATAAGTTCCTGTTTTACAATCATCCGATGACGAAGCGTTCGGTGCTGGAATTGATAGATAATCAACTGCATAAAATTACAGTTCTTCGCGCACTTCAAAAACACTGTAATGTAGACAGCAAGGGAAGACAGACATCATATGATTTTAAGTATTATGATTTCGAGGAAGTAATCTTGAAAGTCAAAAAAGTACAGAGATATAAGGATAAACTGAGTGATGTGGTAAAAGAGTCAGGGAATTTATCTTTATAGTAACAATGAGAGTTTTTCATAGTAACGCGGATACGTCTAAGTAACAATGAGCCGTTTTCATAGTGTCGTAAACGTGTCTAAGTAACAATGTGCGACTTTCATTGTGTCGCAGGCGTGTCTAAGTAACAATGAGCGACTTTCATAGTGTCGCAACGGCGTCTAAGTAACAATGAGCGGCTCTCATTGTAACGAAACCGTCATCCGTCAACACCCGGATCACGCACAAAATCCATCCTCACCCCCAATTCCTTTTTATATATATATTTTAGAACAAAAATGATATGATAATTATAAGTGCCAAAGCTAAGGAGAGAAAACAAATTATGAATGAACAGACTAAACAAGTGTTTGAAACTGAGTGGGGCGGTCGCCCGCTTATTATAGAGTACGGGGAAATGGCTAAGCAGGCGAGCGGTTCTGTACTTGTGCGTTACGGCGATACAGTAGTGCTCTCTACAGCAACAGGGTCGAAAGAACCGAAGAACATCGGTTTCTTCCCGTTAACAGTAGCTTATGAAGAAAAAATGTACGCAGCAGGGAAAATTCCCGGCGGCTTTAACAAGCGTGAAGGGCGTCCGAGTGAAGATGCTACGCTGACGAGCCGTTTAATCGACAGACCAATTCGTCCGTTATTCCCGGATGGCTACCGTCACGATGTACAGGTAATGTCTATCGTTTTATCTGCAGACAACGATGCTTCTCCGCAAATGGCAGCAATGCTCGGATCTTCAATGGCGCTAAGCGTATCGGATATTCCGTTTGACGGACCGATTGCCGGTGTTACTGTAGGTTTAATCGATGGGGAGTTTATCATCAACCCGACAGTGGAACAGATGGAAAAATCGGAACTTGAACTTCAGGTTGCGGGTACTTACGACGCAGTAAACATGGTAGAAGCAGCGGCACAGGAAATTCCTGAAGATATTATGTTAAAAGCGATTCTTTTCGGCCACGAAAACATTAAAGAACTTGTACAGTTCCAAAATGACGCGATTGCACAAATCAATCCGGTTAAACGCGAAGTAACAATCGATGAAACCGATGTACAGTTCCGCGCGCAGGTAACAGCTCAGGCTGAAGCGATGGAGCTTTACGCTAAAATTCAGGAAAACGACAAGCAGACACGCGAAGCAAATATTACTGCAGTGAAGCAGGATATTATCGCGAGTTTCGACGAAGATGCTGAAGATTATGAAACGTTGGTTTCAGATGCTTCTAAAATATTCGACGATCTTGTTAAAGCTGAAGTACGCCGTCTGATCACAGACGATAAAGTCCGTCCGGACGGCCGTGAACCGGCTGAAATCCGTCCGTTAAATTCACAAGTGGGACTATTGCCTCGTACGCATGGTTCAGCTTTATTTACACGCGGACAAACACAGGCTTTATCTGTTGCAACACTCGGCGGCCTTGGTGAACACCAGATTATCGACGGTCTCGGCGAAGCAGACAGCAAACGCTACATGCACCACTATAACTTCCCGAATTTCTCTGTTGGTGAAACAGGTCCAATCCGTGGGCCGGGCCGCCGCGAAATCGGTCATGGTGCATTAGGGGAACGTGCATTACTGCAGGTTCTTCCTAACGAAACTGACTTCCCGTACACAATCCGTGTCGTGTCTGAAGTGCTTGAATCAAACGGTTCATCGTCACAGGCATCAATCTGCGGTTCGACGCTTGCATTAATGGATGCAGGTGTACCGATTAAAGCACCGGTTGCTGGTATTGCAATGGGTCTTGTTAAAAAAGGTGAGAACTACACGATTCTGTCTGATATCCAGGGTATGGAAGATGCACTTGGAGACATGGACTTTAAAGTTGCCGGTACTCCTAAAGGGATTACTGCAATTCAAATGGATATTAAAATCGACGGTTTAGATGAAGCGATTTTACAGGAAGCACTTGAGCAGGCACGCATCGGCCGTCTGCACATTTTAGAAAACATGCTTGCAACAATCGATACGCCGCGCGTTGAATTATCAGCGCACGCACCGAAAGTTGAAGTGATGCATATTAAACCTGCTAAAATCCGCGACGTTATCGGACCGGGCGGTAAGAAAATTAATGAAATTATCGACGAAACAGGCGTTAAGCTGGATATCGAACAGGATGGTACTGTATACATCGCGTCAAACGACCAGGATGCAATACAGGCTGCACGTAAAATTATCGAAGATATTACACGCGAAGCGGCTGTCGGCGAAATTTATAACGGTGAAGTGCGACGCATTGAAAAATTCGGTGCATTCGTTCAGCTCTTCCCGGGCAAAGACGCTCTTGTGCACATTTCACAGCTCGATGCTGAACGTGTCAACAAAGTTGAAGATATCGTTAAAATTGGCGATAAAATGCGTATAAAAGTTACTGAAATCGACAGACAGGGACGCGCTAATGCATCCCGTAAAGTATTACTTGAAGAAGACAAAGAGAA
>CANRKV010000209.1 GCA_947631305.1 uncultured Jeotgalicoccus sp. | reverse complement strand
TCTGAAAACTTATTGACGGAGCTTAAAAGTCTTGCTACACTTAGCTTTAAATTTTTATAATTCGAGTTGCAGGAGGACTGTCATGCTTACTTTTTTTATAGCTTTATTTTTATTGATTGCAGGATATATGATTTACGGAAAAATTGTTGAAAAGATTTTTACAATTGATGATACAAATCCGACACCGGCATACAAAACCAACGATGGTGTCGATTACATGCCGATGCATCCAATTAAAGGATGGCTGATCCAATTATTAAATATCGCCGGGCTTGGTCCCGTATTTGGTGCTGTCGCAGGTGCTGTTTACGGCCCACCCGCATTAATCTGGATTGTTGTGGGCTGTATTTTTGCAGGTGCCGTGCACGATTACTTTGCCGGCATGCTCAGTTTGAGACATAACGGTTCTCAGTTCCCTGCTTTGGTCGAAAGATATTTAGGTAAAGGCGTTAAAGTCTTTATCTATATTGTGTCACTGGCATTAATGATTTTAGTGACAGCAGCATTTACTGCAGGACCTGCAGAACTTATCGCCTTAAAAACAAATGGAGCAATTCCATTCTTTGCTGCTTTAATCATTATTTTTGCATATTTTGTAATGGCTGCTGTATTGCCGATTAATAAAATCATCGGCCGTATTTATCCATTTTTCGGTGCAGTGTTAATCATTATGGCCGTATCAGTCATGATTGGATTAATTTTCTCAGACACTCCAATTCCGAACCTGACTTTTGAAAATCAGCATCCGGCAGGTTTACCAGTATGGCCGCTGATTATGGTCACTATTTCATGCGGTGCAATCAGCGGATTCCATTCAACTCAAAGCCCAATCATTGCCCGTACAGTTAAGAAAGAATCAGACGGCAGAAAAGTATTTTTCGGCGCAATGATTGCCGAAGGAGTTATCGCATTAATCTGGGCAACTGCCGGTATGACTTTTTTCCACGGAACAGGCGGATTAGCGGACGCACTTGCAGCAGGTGGACCAGCTGGTGTAATCGATACAATTTCTATCGAAATGCTCGGAGCTTCCGGTGCGATTCTTGCATTTTTAGGTGCAATTATTTTACCAATCACGACAGGAGATACAGCACTTCGCTCATCACGAATGATGCTCACTGAAGCTGTTTCCGGTATTAAAAAGAGCGGTAAATCGCCAAAAATGATTTGGATGACAATATGTGTCGGTGTACCCGCGTTTCTTTTATCAACGATTGATTACACGTTCCTCTGGAGATATCTTGGCTTCACAAATCAGACCGTTGCAGCGACAATGTTATGGGTTGCGACTGTTTATCTGTTAAAAGAAGGAAAATTCCATTACATTGCCGGTATCCCAGCATTATTTATGACCGGTGTTGTCGGAACTTACTTCCTCTATGCTCCGGAGACACTTAATCTGGATTACGGAATATCAGTTATCGGCGGATTAATTCCGGTTGCTGTTACAGGTTACCTGTATGTCAGAGCAATTGTAAGACAGAAGACTTCGAGAAAAGTTGCAGAAGCAGAAGCTGCTTATGAACACTAATTATGTAATTGGGGCCTTAGGCCCCAATTAGTTATTTGAGATGAACCGGATGTTCTATAGTTCATCCGGTATAATATCCTCTTCTACTGCAAAAAAATAGCGGGACCAGAATCTAAAATAAGATTCTGGTCCCGCTGTTATATTTATTAGTTGATGAAATTGTGACTAGATACTTGAGAAGCACTGATTGTTCTCGTGTTCACGTCTCCAAGTCCGCCGCCAAATTGCATTTCAGAAACAAGGATTGATCCGTCAGCGTTTACGCTTTCGACAATCGCAACGTGACCAAGTCCATATGCGCCATTAGTGTAAGCTGGCGCTTGCATAATCGCACCTACAGAAGGTGAATTAGTTACTGAGTAACCTGCTGATTGAGCACCGTTTGCCCAGTTAGTAGCGTTGCCCCAGTTGCCGCCTACGCCTAAACCACGCTGAGAGCGCTGTTCAAATACATACCATGCACATGTACCCCAGTCGTAATAGTTCGAACCGTTACTTGCACTTGTTACAGGTGCTGCTGCTGCCGGAGTTGATGCCTGCGGCTGTTCAACTTCTTGTACTGCTGGAGCTGCTTCTTCAACCGGAGCAACTTCTGCTGCTTGTACTTCTTGTACTGCAGGTGCCGGAGCTTCTGCCGCTTCAACTTCCTGAACTTCTACTTCTTCAACAGCTGGTGCTGCAGTTTCTGCTGCCGGAGCTGCTTCTTCTACTGTTACTGCTGCAGGTGCTGCTGATTCAGCAACGACAATAGTTTTACCAGCGATGATAAGGTCTGATGATAGGTTGTTCCAAGCTTGAATTTCGTCAACTGTTACATCAAATTGGTTAGCAATAGCGAATAAAGTGTCGCCTGCTTCAATAGTATATGTAGTTGCAGTTTCTGATTCAACTTCTTCAGCAGGTGCTGCACTTGGTGCTTCAGCGTCTACTTTAAGAACGTCGCCAGGGAAAATAAGATCTGAAGTTAAGTTGTTTAATGACTTAATTTCGTCAACTGTTTGTGATGCACCTTCAGAAACGCTCCAAAGAGTGTCGCCTGATTCTACTGTAATTTCTGATGCTGATATATTAGCTGCAGCTACTGCTGATAAAGCTGTAAGCGATGCTGCAGAGATAATTGTTTTTTTCATGTTTAAATCCTCCATAGTTTGGGAATATGTTTATTGAACTCTGTCCGAGTCATTTCCACGAGTCTTACTATAGCATATGAGTCAACGGATTTGGCGTTTGTAATTGACTTGTAACCTAATAGAAAAATTAATGAGATTAGACTTATATAAAGTAAGCGGCTTCATAATTGTTAATTTCATGTAAAACACCCGTAACCCTTGAAATGAAAGGGTTACGGGTGTTTTATCGTATATTTTAAATTCAAAGTTATCAAACTTTTGTAATATAACTGTAATGTTTTTAATAGAAGACTAAATCGATTAAAACCAGTGTTATA
>CANRKV010000208.1 GCA_947631305.1 uncultured Jeotgalicoccus sp. | reverse complement strand
GTGACAGGAATCTCGTAAAACTCAAGTTCCCTCTTCACTTTGATATCCAAATCACTCAGAGCTTTAAATATCTTCGCCGGATGAACGGGCATTAAAAACACCACATCATTCCATAGACAATCCAACAATTCAATTTCCCGTGTCAGCAGCTTAGACCGCTTCGGATGATTGGAATACTTCACAATGTATTGATCGTACAACTCAGGATAATTTCCCTTCAGCTGATTCAGCGGAATTAATTCGTTTCCCTTCATGTCATTAGGTTTCATATGATAAACATACTGCACAATGAATCGCCCCTTTTCCTCTGATTAATATTAATTATATAAATAGAGGATAGACAATAATAGTCTTAAAATTCAAATAACAGTTTGCTATAATGGATGTAAGGAAAATTACCGATTATTATTTCAGACTATATACTTTCACACATCATGATTAACAAAGGTTGAGTAAAATGAATATTGAAGAGAAGCTTTTTGAAATTGCAAAAGAATTTATAGAAGAACGTTATCCTACAGGCTGGGGTGGCGTAGCTGTAATGTACTCTAAGAATGAAAAAATATATACATCTGTTGCTCCTGAGGTTATAAATGCTTCTACAGAACTATGTATAGAAACTGGTTCGATTCTGGAAGCTCATAAATATCAAGATATTATTACACACTCAATCTGTGTTGTCAGAGATGATGAAAATAGTATCTTCAAAATATTAACTCCATGTGGGACATGCCAAGAAAGACTGCTTTACTGGGGTAATAAGATTAAAGTTGGTATCACTACAGAAAATAACAAAATTGAATACAAGACTCTTAAAGAATTGCAACCTCATCATTGGACGAATGCTTATGATGATATAGATTTCTTTGAATAATAGTCGTTACGAATAATTCGTAACGACTATTTTCATAACTATTTAATGAAGGATGATTAGATGACTAAAGGATTACTACATCATTTGGAACTATATGTTTCAGATTTAAACAAATCAATAGAATTTTGGGGTTGGTTGCTTGAGGAACTTGGTTATAAAACTTATCAAAAATGGGATTCAGGACAAAGTTGGAAATTAGCAGACACATATATCGTTTTTGTTCAGACTGAGCAAAGATTTTTAGATATCCCCTATCATAGATCTCGTGTCGGTTTAAATCACTTAGCATTCCAAGCTGAATCTCATGAACAAGTAGATGATATTACAAACAAATTAAAAAACAATAATAATACTATCCTCTATCCTAAGCAACATCCATATGCAGGTGGTCATAACCACTATGCGGTATATTTTGAGGACCCTGATTGTATTAAAGTAGAAATAGTTGCACCTTAAGTGAATCAATTTCTATATTAAACCAATACGGATTGAATAAAATTTTATTGGGGTGTTATATGAAAAATTCTATAGAATATAATTACGAATTAAAGGTAGATTCAATAGAGATATTTGGAAGTGGACAAACATCTGAAATTTTTAAAATTGTCAGTGATTCCGGTACATACGTTCTAAAATCTCAACTAAACGAACAAACTGCATCTAATGAGTTTTATTGTCTCGAAGCCCTGTCTAAAATGAATTTGTCAGCTGTGCCATTACGTACGGTAAATAATAAAATATTTATAAAATATAATAGTATAGTTTATATTCTGATGACTTATGTAAATACACAAGAAGCGCTTCTATCAGATATGGACTGTCTTGCTCTCGGTAAAACTATTAAATCTATGCATTCTGCATTATCAAACTTAAAACTAATTTATATACCAGACAGGTTTAACGAAGAAAAATTAATAGAGAATATAAAATCTTTCCGTATCAAACAGTTGGTTGAGAAAGTACATTCCGACAATAATAATTACATATCTGATTGCTTAACTAATATTCACGGAGACTTAGGCGTATGGAATTTACTTTTGGACGATAAAAAAATCAATATTATTGATTTTGGAGAAGCTGGATATGGGGATCCATTTTTCGATCTTGCTGCTGTAACAGAGTCTTTAAATTTAAAAGATAATGAGATTAAAAATCTTTTACACGGTTATGGACGTAATGATTACGAATCAATGCTTCATTTATCGTACATGCAGAAAAAATGGAGATTGCGTGGGATTATCTATTTAGCTGCTAATAATTTAAAAACAGAAGCGGAAATCTATGATTTGATTAAACTAGAACTCACGTAAATTGGAAGTAAAAGCTCTTAAAGATATACGTAGCGTTTTTTTTCATAAAAATAGGAGGACGTCATATTGATAATTAGAGAGATAAGAACCAACGATGCTAACAGTTTTATAACTTTAATAAAAGAAGTTGAGAGTAATGCTGACTTCATGCTTATGGAAGATGGTGAAAGAAAAACGACTCCTGAACAGCAGATGAAACTCTTAGAGAGATTTGAAAAACAACCGAACTCTATTATCCATGTAGCGGAAGATAATGACCACCTGGTCGGCTACCTGATCGCTATTGGTGGTACTGCTAAAAGAACGAAGCATACTGCCCAACTGGTTATAGGTATATTGAAAGATTACCGGGGTAAGGGAATTGGGACAAAGTTATTTAACAGTGTCACCCAGTGGGCAGAAAAACAAGGTCTTTCTAGATTAGAATTGACTGTAGTGAAAGATAATATAGCTGGTGTAGAACTGTATAAAAAGTGCGGTTTCGAGATAGAAGGCACAAAAAGAAAATCACTGATTATAAATGATAAATCCTTTGATGAGTATTATATGTCCAAGTTACTTTTATGAAGTATTAATATTCAATGACTAATATTTTTAGAGGAGTGATATCATGCTTGGTCTTCCTAAAGGTCAGGTCTTTCTTGTCGATTGGGATAAAGAATGGGAAAATTTATTTGATACAGAAAAAAAGAAAATATTTGAATTGTCTAAAGAAGATAATATTATAGTACACCATATTGGGAGTACAAGTATTAAGAATTTAAAGTCCAAACCTATTCTTGATATAGCAATCGAAATAGACAGTTTTAGT
>CANRKV010000207.1 GCA_947631305.1 uncultured Jeotgalicoccus sp. | reverse complement strand
TATTTACAATAAATTAACAGACTAATCTTAATTTTTCTGCAATAAATTATAATTGTTAAAAACATGTGGATTATTGTTTCTTATGTTAATTAATGTAATCAAAGTGTAAATCGTCTGTGAGACCGCCGTTTAATTTGGTATAACACTACGTGGAGGGATTTTCACATGACTGAAAAAATAACAATGAACAACATCGTCAAACGTTACGATAAAGAAGTTACTGTATTGGACGATATAGATTTAACAATAAATGAAGGTGAATTTTTTGTAATGGTCGGCCCGTCGGGTTCCGGTAAAAGTACTCTCTTAAGAATGATTGCCGGACTGGAGGATATTACTGACGGTGTGATGAAGATAGATGACAATGTCATTAATCATCTGCCTCCTAAAAAAAGAAATTTATCAATGGTGTTTCAAAGCTACGCTTTATATCCACACATGACGGTGAGAGATAATATATTATTCGGCTTGAAGTCCCGTAAAGTCAATAAAGAGGAGCAGCAGAAAAGGCTGCATGAAACGACGGAAATGATCGGTTTAAGTGACTATCTTGATCGTAAACCGAGACAGCTTTCCGGAGGGCAAAGACAGCGTGTTGCGCTTGCGAGAGCGATTGTCAGCCAGGCACCGATTTGTTTAATGGATGAGCCGCTGTCGAATCTCGACGCAAAGCTCCGTGCCAATATGAGAATTGAAATCCGCCGTCTGCAAAGACAGTTTGGTCTGACAATGGTCTATGTTACACATGATCAGGTAGAAGCGATGACGATGGGTGACCGGATTATGGTACTCGACAGCGGTAAAATTCAGCAGGTCGGACGCCCGATTGATTTATACAATGAACCAGCAAACTTATTTGTAGCATCATTTATCGGCTCACCAAAAATGAATATTGGAACGGTACAAAAAGATATCGGCAATAAAAAATTCATTATTGAAGGTGAACTTGCAATAGACGTTCCGGACAGAGTAATTGAAGGGCTGAAAGATATACCCAATATTACAGTCGGAATTCGTGCCGAACATATTACACCTCCTGAAGAGGGCAAAGAAATACATACACTGGAAGTTATTAACGTTGAGAACTTAGGTAATGAAACTTCTATAGCATTCAACGTAGGCAAGGAAATCTGGACGGCGAAATGGCCGGGACAGTGGGATATAAAAGTAGGAGAAGCTCTTCCGGTTAATATTTCCCATGAAGATTTTGCATATTTTGATTCAGATACTACTCAATTGATCCGCTCTTCGAGAAGTGCTTTGAGAGAAGGAGATGAAATTGATGCAGTCCAGCAGCAGTGAATTAAAAGATGTTTTTTTGAAACAGAAGAAAAAGACACGGCGTCAAAATTTCTTTAAGGGTATTATGTTTCTGCTGCCGTCGATTATTTTATTTTCACTCTTTCTATTCTATCCAATGATAAAAACATTGTACTTAAGCTTCTTTCTGACTGATATGGCTGGAACACCGAGTGTATTTGTCGGTCTGGATAACTACATACAGCTGTATACATCAGATATATTCAGAAAAAGTTTTATCTCTACATTTCTTTTCGTTCTTTATATTGTACCGACATCTATAATTATCGCACTGTTTTTAGCAGTGCTTGCCAATGAAAAGCTGAAAGGCGTCGGCTTATTCAGAACGATGTACTCATCAACAATGGGAATATCGGTAGCTGCAGGCTCAATATTCTGGATGTATTTATTCAACCCGTCGATGGGTCTTCTGAATGAAGCGCTCGGAGTTATCGGTATCGACAGTATCGGATGGCTGACTGATCCGGACTGGGCATTGATTGCTATTTCATTAACTACAATCTGGATGAACATCGGTTTTACATTTTTAATTCTGCTCGGCGGACTGCAGTCTATCGATCAGAGTCTGTACGAGAATGCGAATATTGAAGGCGCCGGCTATTTCAGGAAACTCTTTCAAATTACAGTGCCGATGCTTTCGCCAACTCTGTTTTTCGTACTCGTTGTAACGATTATTAATGCATTTCAGACGTTCGGACAAATTGATATTTTAACGAAAGGCGGTCCGCAGTATGAGACCAACCTGATTGTTTACTCAATCTACAGGGAAGCTTTCGTCAATAGACAGTTCGGTCCAGCCAGTGCTCAGGCAGTCGTATTATTCGTCATTATATTAATTATGACTGTAGTTCAGTTTAAGTTTGCTGAAAGGAAGGTGCACTACCAATGAGTATACCGCTGCCGCAGAAAATTATATTATACGTTCTCCTTATCATTACATCGCTCATGGTGTTCTTGCCTACAGCATTAGCTTTTATCATGAGTTTTATGACGAATCAGGACATTCTGGCAGGAAATCTGCCGCAGAGTTTTACATTGGATAATTATAAGTATGTATTTGAAAATTTTCCAATGCTTCAATATTTGATTAACAGTTTCGTCGTGTCAATTGTAATTATGATTGGCCAGCTGCTGCTGTCGAGTCTGGCAGCATATGCATTTGTGTTTTTGGAATTTAAAGGCCGCGATATCATTTTCTATATTTTTATCGCGACAATGATGATTCCGTTTGAAGCTTCTGTCATTCCGAACTTCCAGACAATCAGAGATCTTGGCTGGCTGGATACATATCAGGGGCTTACATTTCCATTTTTTGCGATGGCATTTGGGACGTTCCTGTTGAGGCAGAACTTTAAAATGATTCCGAAAGAATTACGTGAAGCGAGTCTGATTGAGGGAATCGGGGATTTCAAATTCTATCTGACTGTCGTGCTGCCTGTGGCAAAGACGAGTTTAATTACTCTCGGTGTTTACGGCTTCCTCACATCGTGGAATATGTATCTGTGGCCGCTCCTGGCTACAACAAACGATAAAGTGAGAACGGTACAGATTGGACTTAAGCAGATGAGCAGCCAGGAACAATTAAACCAGTGGGGTGTATTGATGGCCGGTTCGGTAATCGTTGTTATCCCAACACTGCTGCTGCTGTTCTTCGGACAGAAACATTTACAAAAAGGT
>CANRKV010000206.1 GCA_947631305.1 uncultured Jeotgalicoccus sp. | reverse complement strand
CCGTCATAAGTGAAGTTGAACTCATGGCCGTCACGGACAAAGTTATAATCGTAAGGTTCGTCTTTAAGCGGCATTACATTTAATGTTTTTGGAGCATTAAATGCCAGACTGGCAAGGTTCATATCAGTAGTTTCAATTTCTCCGTACGGTCCGTTAATCAGTGCATGCTCTTCATCAAAGATTTTTGTAACGTGCTCGTTATACTCTGTCTGAGTTATTTCACCGTCACCCCGACGATCTGTTAACTCAATGACTTTGTCATACTGATCCTGAGGAAGCCAGTCAAGACTGTAGCCGCCATCGGACCAACCATCACCGTTGATATCAGATGCTGAATCAACGACTGTACCCCAAACTGTTCTGGCGCCGTCGTACTCAATCTCGTCCGCTTGTGCTGTCCCGCTGATACCTGTAAACGTCAATGTACCTGCAACTAACAGTGAACCTAATAATGTTACTTTCTTCATTGGAAATCACCTTCCAAAAATTTTAACATTTATTTGTTGTCGTAAGACCAAGTCCATTGGTTACCGTCTGAAGCGAAGTGATAAACGTATTTGTCATCTGAAATCTTAAAGTCATAAGCACCGTCTTTAACCGGTTTTTCGTCTAAAACTTCAGGATTGTTATGCACTAAATCAATTAATTCTTCGTCAGTATAATCATTTTCTACTTCGTCATATCCCCATGTCCATGCATTGCCGTCATAAGTGAAGTTGAACTCATGACCGTCACGAACAAAGTTATAATCGTAAGGTTCACCTTTAAGTGGTGTATAATCTAATGTTTTTGGTGCATGCATTGCCATTGCAATAAGGCTGTCTTCATCAGTGGCAATACGGCCATACTCGTTGTCCGAGCCATTTAACAGTGCGTGTTCCTCGTCAAAAACTTGTGCGATTATTTCATTAGCTTCTGCCGGAGTTATTTCCCCAGCTTGTTCTTTATCATGTTGTTCTTTAATTCTGTCCTGTTGTTCCTGTGGCATCCAATCATAAGAATATCCGCCATCTGCCCATCCGTCACCGTCAATGTCTAAGTGATCCTCAACTACTTCTGCCGATACTGTTTTCGCACCATCTATTTCAATTTCGTCCGCCTGTGCTGTGCCATTTACTCCTGTAAACGCTACTGCTCCTGCGACTAATAATGAACTCAATAAAGTTACTTTCTTCATGAAAATCCCCTTCCTGAATATCTAACTTTATTTATACGGTCAAAGTAACACAGGTAATTAAACATTGCAATTATGTTACGTATATTTCTAAAATATTACGTAGTGAGATGTCGAATAACCTGTGTAGTTGTATTATTACCCGTTAAGGTTTTATTTACTCATTTAAACTCGAGAAGATGTTACTTTCTTTCAGACTGACAGCCAGTTCAACACTGTGCTTGAACATTGCTGTATCAGCAGCTCCGTGTGTAATGATAACAGGGGCTTTAATACCTAAAATAAATCCGCCGCCGACATCTTCATTTGTATAGCGTCGTATACTTGAATGTATAAGTATTTCAACAGTGCTGATCGTATCTTCATTTAAATCATCACTGGCATTCAGATTTTCCAGCAGTTCATTTAATATACTTCCGGCCATGCCTTCCATTGACTTGAGCATGATATTTCCAGTAAATCCATCTGTCAGTATAATGTCATGTGTGCCATTTATAAGCGTGTGAGGTTCAATGTTTCCGGTAAAATTGAAATCTTCAGAGTCTGACAGCAGCTGGAATGTTTCTTTAGTAAAATCATTGCCTTTTGAGTCTTCTTCACCTATATTCAGCAGCCCGATTCTTGGATTTTCTGCACCAAGCATTTGTTCAGCAAGTTTACTTCCCAGTTTCCCGTACTGTACTAAATGTTCAGGTTTTGCAGCGATATTGGCACCGGAATCAATCAGGAAATAGTTAGGAGATGTCTTTGATACGGTCGGCAGCATCGTCACGGAAGCGGGACGCTTTATTTCCTTGAGCTTGCCGATAATAGACAAACTGCCTGCGAAAATTGCACCGCTGTTTCCAGCAGAGACGAATGCATCGGCACTACCGTCAGCAACTGCGTTCAGTGCTTTAACCATTGATGAATTTTTTTTCTTTCGAATGGCTTTTAACGGGTGATCTTCACTATTTATTTTCTCTTCAGCAGTGATAATTTCTATTCTGCTCTGGTCTGCAGAGTCAGGTATCGCCTGTTCAATTTTTTCTGGATCACCATAAAATAAACAATACAGATTCTCGTTCTCCGATAATGCGAGACATGAGCCGACTACTGTTTTTTCAGGACCGTAGTCACCGCCCATGCAGTCAATTGCAATTTTAATCATCAAGTTTAACTCCTTTGACTGTCGGCATTAGTCCAAAAGACAATGCACCCTGACCTAAATGAGAACAGAAAGCAGTTCCTATTATGGAGATATCAATATGCTGATTTTCGAGTGTACTCTGAACTGTGTCTTTTAACTTGCGTGCTTTATCTTTATCCAAAGTGTGTCCTATGCTGACAAGTATTTCCTGATCAGGATATTGCAGCTGATAATCAGCAGCAATATTAGCCAGTTTTTCATTTCTGCGTTTATTTGTCCGGAATGACTCTCGTAAGACAGGAGTATTTCCCGGGACATATTCTAAAACCGGTCTTGTTTTGAGTGCTGAATCACGGACTTCATTTAAGGCCTGTCCTCTGCCGCCTTTAATTAAATTATCGTTTTCTTCTAAAGCGATAAAAAACCGGCTTTCAGAATTTAACCACTCTGCATTTTTTTGAATTTCATCAAACGAATACTTCCGGTCTATCATCAATGTAATTTGTTTAACCAGCTGCTCCATATTAACTGACAGTCCGACAGCGTCAAAGTTAACTATATTAAGTTTATCCCGGTACTGATTACTTACCGACTCTGCAGTTTGAAATGTGCCGCTAACACTTGAACTTAAGTACACGCCAAAAACAGTATCGTAACCTTCTGCAATAATTTTTTTAAAGGCGTTATGGTAATC
>CANRKV010000205.1 GCA_947631305.1 uncultured Jeotgalicoccus sp. | reverse complement strand
CAACGCGTTAATAACCGCTTCTTTCATACCGTATTTATACAGCTGGTTAATACCCCGGCTGCCTTTTTCCTGTTCATAGCTTTCTGCATTAAATGATTTCATTAACCGTATTTCACTCAGTGTTTCCTGGATAGAACCGGTAAATACCGCTGTTTCATCCTGGAGCTTCTTCGATATTTTCTGCATGCGGCTGCCGAGAGGCATAATGACCGCAATTGAAATCGGCAGAGAGACGAACATGATTAACGTCAGTTTCCAGTCGAGGAAAAATAATATAATAACTGAACCCGCAACGCTTAAAATTCCGCTGATTAATTGGGGAAAATGACTCGTAATCAGATTCTGGATAATGCTCGTATCGTTAACGACGCGGCTGACTGACTCGCCGCTTTTAGTTTTATCAAAATAGCTCACCGGCAATTTAAGGAACTTCTCCCAGACCATTTCCCGTAAGCTTCGAACTACGGTCTGCCCTATTTTAGCGAGCATATAGTACGATATGCCATCGATGACTGCACTGCCTAAAAATACAGCGATAATTAAAACAACAAGTGGTGTTGTAATTAAGTCAGTATTGAAACCGTCGATAAACATCTGTGTCAGGAGCGGCACGATTAACGAACCAATCGTCCCTATCAGCGTCAGCAGGACGCCTGTATAAAACAATCCTTTTTTAACATTGGTGCTTTTTATTAAATTTATAAACTTTTTGAATGATGCTTTTTCTTCATTATTATTCAAATTTCCGCCCCTCTCATAAACCCAACTTACATTATAACGATTTTTGTCTGTTTAAGCATTATGGTAAACTTAATTTAACAAATTTAAGGGGGAGTATTATGGCTCTGGAAATTACGGATATTACGAAAGTATTCGGAGAACAAACAGCTGTGGATTCAATTAACATCAATGTGCCTACAGGAAGCATGTACGGTTTTCTCGGCGGTAACGGTGCCGGAAAGACGACAACATTCCGCATGATTTTAAAACTGCTCACACCGACGTCAGGCTCCATTTTATATAACGGTGAGACGATCGGATATCATATGACGGATAAAATTGGTTATTTACCGGAAGAACGCGGACTGCACCCTAAATTAAAAGTATCGGAACAAGTGCTTTATTTAGCCGAATTAAAAGGAATGTCGAAAAAAGAAGCCAATAAAGCACTGGATTACTGGCTTGAACGTTTTAAAGTCACCGAGAATAAATTTAAAAAAATTGAAAAACTGTCTAAAGGAAACCAGCAGAAAATCCAGCTGATCGCTTCGATAATACATAACCCTGAACTGATTATTCTGGATGAGCCATTCAGCGGACTCGATCCCATTAACGTTGAAATGCTGAAAGATGCGGTAAAAGAACTGAATGCACAGGGTTCCACTATTATTTTCAGTACCCACCGCATGGAACATGTTGAAGAACTGTGCGAAGAATTATGTATACTCGACCGCGGCAAGCAGATTGTCAGCGGCAATATTGATCAGATTAAAAAAGACTTCGGCCAGAAAGAAATAATTATCGAAGGTGAACATGATATTTCTTTCGTTAAAGATATGCCGGGTGTACTTGAGATGAAACAGATAAGAAATAAATCAGTCATTAAAATTGCCGAAGAAAAATATGCGGAAGATATTTATAACCGTATTACTGATATCGGCTACTTTAAACGGTTCCAGGTCAATGAGCCATCACTAAATGATATCTTTATCGCGAAAGTAGGCCGTGACTATGAATAAATTTATGACAACATTTAATCTCACTTTTTTCTCAAAATTAAAAGCCAAATCGTTTTTAGTTACGACACTGATTATTATTGCAGGGATGTTTATCGCGTTTAACCTCGATAAAATTATCGGACTGTTCGATTCTGAAGATGACGCACTGATGCTCCAAGTTGATGCAGATGAATCTTTCCTGTCAGTCTTCGAACCAACACTGCTGTCTTATGACGAAACGATTGAAATCGTTGAAGAAGATGGCAATGCAACGCTTGAAGTGGTGAATAACGATCCGCTCGAAGCTGAAATGCGTATGGATGAGGAAATCTCAACATCCCAGGAGCAGAACATACAGCTTGCCTTAAACGAGACGAACCGTGCCTATGTGCTGCAGACGCTCGAACTCAGTCAAGAAGAAATTGCCCAGATGTATGAGGAAGTTCCAGTCGAATTCTTAGTAGCTGCGGGCGATGATTCGGGTGACTTTGAAGCCGCCGGTGCCGACGATACTAACACATTAAATATGATTATCTTCTACTTTTCGGTAATTCTGATGTTCATTATCATTCTGAACTATGCAAGTCAGATTGCGACAGAAATTGCGAATGAAAAATCTTCGCGTGTGATAGAAATGATTGTATCAAGCATTCGTCCGACGCATCATTTAATGGCAAAAGTGTTCGCCATGATTTCTGTCAGCGTTATACAGGTCGGATTAATTACCATTGGCGGTCTGGTCGCATTTTACTTTTCTGATACGACTGCCCTTCTCGATCAGTTCGGTCTCGAGACAAATGACCAGACATTAAAAATTGTCGTTTACTGCATTATTTATGTAATTCTCGGATTAATTCTCTATCTGTCCGTTGCAGCGATGCTCGGTTCATTTATTAACCGGATGGAAGATCTGCAGCAGGGGCTTATGCCAATAACATTCCTCAGCATGATCGGGTACTTTATCGCTCTCGGCGGAATGGCATTCGCGGATAACATTGCAGTAACGATTACAAGCTACTTCCCATTCTTCACACCATTCGTTATGCCGCTTCGCCTGCTTGTTAACGATACAGGCCATGCGCCGATGCTGATCGGTATCGCGATAATGGTTGCAACAATTATTATTACTCTGCTGCTCGCAGGCTTCATCTATAAGAGAAGTGTTCTTTCAACAGAGAGCGGCATCATTAAAAATCTTAAAAGAATAAGAAAATAAACTGTTCATAACCATCCCCTTCATCTTAAAAATGAAGGGGATTTTTATATTTAAAAATGTATTTTTGTGCAGTTAATT
>CANRKV010000204.1 GCA_947631305.1 uncultured Jeotgalicoccus sp. | reverse complement strand
ACAGGCGGTCACCTGTTTAGAAACAGCGGTGAAGAGTTTGCAATGATTATTCCAAATCTGTCATTCGATAAAACAGTGCGTCTCGGCGAAGCAATACGCAACAGCGTGGAATATTCGAAATTCCACGTCAACGAAATCGATACGGTCAATGCGACTGTCTCAATCGGTGTCGGCTACAAAGATACAACAGGAGCGACGAAACGCGATCTGTTAAAAGAGGCGGAAGGCGCATTGTTTGAAGCGAAAAAACTGGGACAAAACAGAGTAATGTTTGCCCCAATCGGATAATAAAAAAACGAGCCCCGGCTCGTTTTTTTAATCTTCTACACTCGACAGAGTGCTTAATGTAATTTTACCGTGTGAATCATGCCACTTCACTTTTCCTTTGGAGAAGTAAAATGCCTGCGGTGATTCATGCTTTATTTCGTAAGTATCAGAGATATAGTTTGATAGGTCGCGATGATCCTGGACGATTAAATAATAGCCGTCCATGTCTCTTTCATAGTGGAACTTTTGAAATTCCTCAAAGGCCGATGCAGATATCGGACAAGTGTTACTGTGTTTTAAAAAATAAAATTCAGTTTTATTTTTAATTAGATTTTGAAATGCATCTATATTGGTTATTTTAGTTAACATTTCATCACACCTTTCATTAACTTTATATAATTTATCACTTATTTAAAAATATAGCAAATCAGTTTAAAGACATATGATATAATGCAACTGTACTGGAGGATTAATTATGACTAAAAAATTAAAGCGCTGGACATTCCTTGACTCTCTTAACGCGATTCTGTTTATCGTCGTGGTACTGTTCTTTTTAGACTTCGACAACAACAATTTAATGTCCTGGATATTGCTTGCAGTCTTTGCATTTTGGCTCATTACTGTAATTTTAAGAAATGTAATGATTTCAAAAATCGAAAAAGATCCGCAGCATCCTTTACATAATCTGCAGACTGGTAAAGACACAGGCGACAATGTAAAAAAATGAGACTCCTAGCGGGTCTCATTTTTTTTGTTTTCAAGCGCTTCTTCATACTGGCTGTCGAGTGTTGCTGCTGTTTCAACGAGCGGCAGCACATTTTGCAATGATACTTCCTGCAGGTTTTCAACCGAAACCATAACATTTTTGCGTTCCTCAAAATACGTACGGTAATTGTAATACATTTCAAGTGAAATTGTGCGTGCATGAGTCGCTTTACCCGTCGATATATTCAGTGCATTCAGTGCTGCAATATGTTCATCGAGCATCGGCAAGAGAATATCGTTGGCATACTGCTCTTTTTCTTCGACACTTTTCTCATTGTGAAATGCGGTAGAATGTTCATCGAGCGCTTCACTGTTGGCATTGAGTACTTCAATCAGCTGGTTTATCTCATCGATTTCCTCCGGACTTTCAGCTGATTCAATAATATTGTCGCGGTCTTCCTGATGCGTAATAAACGACTGACTCAGCGAAACGAGCTGTGAGTTAGAGTCAATTGACAGTACATAGGAGTTTAAAAATGAAGACATCTGAGATGTAAAATCCTTCTTTACGCTGACGCTCTCACTTATAATACCGTGTACTTCCTCGATTTCACTGTTCGTTACTTCGATATTATCAAGTTCTTCAGAGAGGCTGTCTGAAATCGGCACGAGATTTTCATCGACATCTGTTTTTAAATTCTGCAGATATTCAATATCCACATCTTCATCTCCATAGTACATCGCCTGAAGTTTATCGAAATTCATATTATTAACGGTTTCATTAAATTCATTATTAAGGCTGACCAGCTGTTCTGTACTTTCTTCATAAGTATGTAAATCAGCTTCCAAATTGTTCCCGCAGCCTGCCATCAGCAGAACTAGCAGCAGGCCAAACAGGCGTAATATCAGCGATTTGCCATTCATATAAGAACCTCGCTTTATGAATAATTTACTTTATTTATAATATGGTACATTATATCATAAATTATGTGAGTTTAAATTTTTCTCTATTTAAACTATAATATATATAAGTATGATTTGAGAGGAAAATTGATTTGAATAACTTGCAGCTTAACCAGGAGCTTAAAAAAATATTAACTTCATCGATAATTAAAACAGATGAACCATTATATAAATATACTTATACAGAAACAGGCGGAGCGGCAGATATATATGTTGAAGCCGGAACGATTGAAGATACAGCGGCGGTTATTAAATTTGCCAAAGAACATAATCTTCCCGTGACATATCTCGGCAACGGCTCGAATATTATTATTCGCGACGGCGGCATACGCGGCATTGTCGTCAGCCTCCTGGAATTAAATAATATTACAGTGACAGATAATACATTAATTGCAGAAAGCGGTGCTGCGATTATCGATGCGTCACAAATCGCCCTGCAGTATGGGCTGTCAGGACTTGAATTCGCATGCGGCATTCCCGGCTCGGTCGGCGGTGCGGTTTACATGAACGCAGGCGCATACGGCGGCGAAGTGAAAGACTGCCTGAAGCATGTCACTGCAATTAATGAAATGGGTGACTTCGTTACGCTGACACTCGATGAATTGGAACTCGGCTACCGTACGAGCCGTGTTCAGACAGAACACCTCGTTGTGGTCTCTGCTGAATTCGAACTGTCTGCCGATAAAGACCATGCAGACATTAAAGCAGTTATGGACGATCTGACAGAAAAACGCGAAACAAAACAGCCTCTTGAATATCCATCATGCGGCAGCGTGTTCCAGCGCCCGCCAGGCAACTTTGCAGGCAAGCTGATTCAGGATGCGGGCCTGCAGGGTCACCGCATCGGCGGCGTTGAAGTATCTAAGAAGCACGCCGGATTTATGGTCAACGTCGACGACGGCACTGCCAGCGACTACGAAGAACTGATACACCACGTGCAGGACACAATCCAGGAACAATTCGGCGTTGTGCTTCACCGCGAAGTCCGTATTGTTGGAGATAAGCTCGAAAAATAGAATTATATATTGATTATGACAGCCAGTGAATATTGTGTTCGCTGGTTTTTTGCCGTTTTTGGGTTTTACAG
>CANRKV010000203.1 GCA_947631305.1 uncultured Jeotgalicoccus sp. | reverse complement strand
CTGGAATAAGGATACGTTCAGATTGTCCGATCAGGTTCGGATGGGGATTTTTGAACATATTGCTGAAGATGAGTCGCATCCGGGAATAATTTTTACGTTTGTCTGGGCATTTGATATGCAGGAAGACTGGGATTACATCAATAAAGTTAAGAAGATTTTTAATAAGGACTCTCATGACATTTACTTCGTGGAGCTGGCAGCTGATCTTGATGAGAGAATCAGACGTAATACGACGGAGTACAGGCTGGAGAAGAAACCTTCGAAAAGGAATGTTGAGTTCTCACATGCAGAGCTGACGCGTTCGGCTGAGAAACACAGGTTGAATTCATATGACAATGAGATTCAGGAAGATAAATATCTCAAGCTGGATGTGACAGATTTAACTGCTGAAGAGTCGAGCGAGATGATAATTGATTGGGTTAAAAACAACTAGAATATACAAGGGGATTTTAAAATGGAAATGGTTACAGAAGGTCTTATTATTTTCCTGCTTTTTCTTGCGACAACATTCGCAGTTTCAATTTTTGTTAATTTTATGAACCGTGATGACAAAAGACTGCCGTGGAAAAATATCATTATCTTTGCGGTGAGCTTCAGTGTAATATTCTGCACTGTCGCTTTTGTTTTATCCGCATTTCGAAATTATTAATTAAAAACTAATCCCACAATCCGGACTTTTGGATTGTGGGATATTTTTATGACTCATTACCTGTTCAATAGAACTAATTTATGAGTTTTAAAGAAGAATCCAATTAAAGCAATGACGAATATAATTCCGAAAATAATTTGTTCCATCATCAATAGTTCTTCATAATTGGAAGAATTCATGAAATTAATAATGCCAAGACTTCTTGAAAACAGATATATCATCAATGCAACAAACAGCAGACTAAATAGTTTTCCATTCACTGTTTCTTCAACTTGTACAATATCTCCACTTTTTACATTGAGACGATCATTGCGGCCAATTGGCTGATAGTATTTTAGTTCTCCTTCGTCTTCATCTGTCAGAATTTCCAAATCCTGTGAACCATATAATGTACCAACCGCTTTATTGTTATATCTCAATCTGACAGGCATGAACGCACTAAGAACCCACAGCTTACGTTTAACTTTGACACTCATATCTCCCCGTCCTTTTTATCTAGGTAACTAATATTAAACTTATCATAATGATTAGAACTGTTAATTCATATAGAAGTATAAACCGACACCTACTATAACTACATCTGCAAAAAGTATCCCCGCTAAATAGATATAATTTTTATATGTCTTTTCTTCCTGCCCTGTAGTGCTTCTCACTGCGAAAAATCCCAGTATAGAAATTGCGATTATACTGACTGCAAACAGAATAAAGTTATTCAAGTCTATTCATTCCCCTTTAACTCTGAAAACCTGCTCTACACTTTAATGGGTTCCAAAAGTTTTCTACGCTGAAGCACATAAATAATTACAAGTGCCAGAACAGGTGTCAAAGGTAGAAATGCAACTCCAAGTGTCAGCCATGCTATTGGTGCAAGTACAAAAAGCGAGCCAAAAAATACTGATAAACTGCTGTTTGTGTTTAAGCCATATGCAAATAAAAACAAACCACCTGTTGCAAGAATAAGAAAAAATATATCTAGTAAAATCATGTTATCCCTCCTGTTAGTTTCCACTGTCACCAGGTTCATCACAGTGTATTTCTAAAGTATCAACTTCTTCATTCACAATAACCTTACTATCTTTTTCAATATAGGTATAACAATACTTTTTCTGAAGTTATCTTTATCGTAGACTATAAGCCCATCTGTTTATACATCAAGCGTTCTTAAATAGCTTACAAAACCGTCTGCAATTTCATTATATTTGCTCTCTATTTTTTCTTCATCTACCTTTACTATTTTTCTATCTTTCATAACCCACTTCCCATCAACCATTACATGTTTGACTGATTCTTCTTTACTATAAAACAATAAATTATGAAGGTAGTTAGAAAAGTCTTTATTGTTTAACGACGGCTCTATGTCTGGACTTTTTTTAATAAAAACTAAATCTGCTTTATAGCCTTCTTTTATTTGCCCTACGGATTCTTGTAAACCATATGTATTTGCGCCATTTACAGTTGCCATTTTAAAAATATCTTCGGCAGAGAATTTTTGAACAGAGTTATTTATTTTTAATAAATAATAAGTTAATCTCATGACTTCCCATATATTAGTATGACCATAATCAGTACCTAAACTGACATTTACATCTTTTTCAAGCATATAACTAATATCTGCAACTCCTGCTCCTGTATCTAAGTTTGAAATTGGACAATGAACAACAGAACTTTTACTTTTGGCAATTATCTCTATATCATTTTTTGTCATATACACACCGTGAAAGAGGACTGTACGTGCATCTAGCAAATCCAGATCATCATAAATGTCTATACTTGATTTGCCAAATTCAGATTTTACTATATTGAATCTCCACTCATTTTCTAAGCAATGTGTCATCATTATAGGATTATATTTTTCTTTAATACTCTTTAAATTATTCAGCTCAGTATTAGTAAAGTCTTCTTCCTCCAATAAATGAGTGCCAAATGAAATATTCCCCTTAGATTTATTATAATAATCTCCAATTTCTTCATATGAATCCACTATTCCTCGGATTCCAATTTCGTTTATTCCATCACTTAATGTCTGTGGTGATTGTGGATCCGAGTCACTTATAAAGGTTACTCCGTTTTTAACCATATCAATATAACTCTTTTGAGCAACATAAGTAAAATCTTTTTCAGAAACCTCATTATCAATATAATCAAAGAACGATTTCTGAATTTTTCCTTGTTCTGAGTCATTGCCCCAATCCTGAAGTGGCATTTCCTTCATCAATCCTTTAGCTAGGCCTGAATAACTGTGAAAGTGAGCATTAACCAATCCAGGAATTATAAAATACTCCGAACAATCTATTGTTTCTTCAATATTTATATCATTATCATTCAAATGAATTTTTCCATCTTTAATTATAATGTCTTGATTTTCAAACTTCATAT
>CANRKV010000202.1 GCA_947631305.1 uncultured Jeotgalicoccus sp. | reverse complement strand
AAAAGACAGCGAAACAAGCTGTTGAAGAAATGCATCAGCAGGGACTTGAAGTAATTATGCTGACAGGTGATAACGTTAGAACAGCAGAAGCGATTGGACGTGAAGTCGGCATTGATCGAGTTATTGCAGAAGTGCTGCCTGAACAGAAGGCGGAAGAAATCCGTAAGATTCAGGAGACAGGAAAAGTTGTCGCGATGGTTGGAGACGGTGTGAATGACGCGCCGGCGCTTGCACTTGCAGATGTCGGTATCGCAATGGGTACAGGTACAGAAGTTGCGATTGAAGCGGCTGACCTGACAATCTTAGGTGAAGATTTAACGCTGATTCCGAGAGCGATTAACTTAAGCCACAAAACGATTAAAAATATTAAGCAGAATCTGTTCTGGGCATTTCTGTACAATACGCTCGGAATTCCAATTGCGGCGCTTGGGTTTTTAGCACCTTGGGTCGCAGGTGCTGCGATGGCATTCAGTTCTGTGAGCGTTGTAGCAAACGCATTACGTTTAAAACGTGTTAAAATATAGGTATATAAGGGTATGAATAAAATTATGACGGAGGATGAATATTATGGCTAAAACAGTAATCGATGTAGAAGGCATGACTTGCGGACATTGCAAATCATCAGTAGAAGGTGCGCTGCACAATCTGGACGGTGTTTCTACAGCAGCCGTTAATCTAGAAGATAACAATGTCACTGTGGAATACAATGACACGATTGTCGACCGCGGTAAAATGACAGAAGCAATTGAAGATCAGGGTTACGATGTAAAATAATATAAGTGTACAGACCGGACACAGTTACTGTGCCCGGTTCTTTGTTTGTGTAAATTTAAATCAGATAATGATAGAATGTTCTTTAAGATTACTAAGTTTATAAGGGGGATACCACGCTTGATATTTGTGGTTATATTTTTACTGTTTATGTCGCTGTTCTTTTCAGGCAGTGAAACTGCATTAACTGCAGTGAACAAACTTAAATTGCAATCGAAGGCAGAAGGCGGCGACCAGAGAGCGGGGAAGCTGTATAATCTGGTCAGTAAACCAAGTCAGTTTATCACAACGATACTGATCGGCAATAATATCGCGAACTTAATCGTGCCGGTGCTCGTGACATCGATGGCAATTCAGTACGGCTGGAGTGTAACAATCGCATCAGTAGTACTGACGGTAACGATTATTATTTTCGCAGAAGTTATTCCGAAATCTATTGCTGCAGCATTTCCTGAGCGTATATCGCATATGGTCAGGCCGATTATTTCTTTCTTAAATGTTGTATTTTATCCGATAACATTTTTACTGAACTCATTGACTGACGTTATTACACGATTTCTTTCGAAAGGTTCCCAGCCGAGCTGGACAGTTTCCCGTGAAGAAATTGTTAATCTCGTGAGAATCGCTGATACCGAAGGTGCGATTGAAGGGGTTGAATCACAACGTCTTAAAGGAATTTTGGATTTCAGGGATTTAAACGTCAAAGATGTTATGACAACACCGCGTACTGAAATGGTTGCGGTGCATGTTGACGACAGTTATGAAGCGGTTAGAGACAAAATTATCGATGAAATGCATACGAGATATCCGGTATATAATGAAAACCTCGATAACATAGTAGGTATGTTTCACTCGAAATATCTGCTGCAGTGGTCACTCAGCCCGGAACAGCCGCTGATGAATTTCTGTGACAACGATCCGTTTACTGTAAGAGAGTTCCAGAATGTCGAAGATGTGCTGCGCCGAATGAGCAAGCAGCGCCGCCACTTAGCTATCGTGCTCGATGAGTACGGTGGTACAGAAGGTGTCTTAACACATGAAGATATTATCGAAACGATGCTGGGCTTTGAAATCGAAGACGAGACGGATCTTAAAAATGATTCGGTAGTCCGTGCATTCAGCGACGATAAAATTCTTTGTGACGGGAAAATTACGCTGCATCGTCTGAATCAGCTTTTTGATACGGATATTCCGCAGGAAGAAGATACGCTGTCAGGATTTCTGTTATCGGTCTTTGAGGAAGTGCCTGCGGTGAATGATGTGACACATCTGGACAACCTTGAATTTAAAATAATAGAGATGGAAGATAATATGATTCGTCTCGTTAAAATTACAAAACTGGATGCTGAACTGATGCAGGGAAAATGAGGCGTGGACAATGAAAGTATTAAATAAGGTAAAACTGAGTCAGGCGATTATAGGATTTATAATCGCCTCGATTCGGTTTTTATGGACTGAAGATAAGCATATTGTGACGACGCATTACACGTACCGTTCAAAAAATCTTCCGAAAAGTTTTGACGGCTATAAAATCGTGCAGGTGTCGGATTTCCACAATGCTTATTTAGGACGCCGCTCAAAAAATCTGCTGAAAGCTGTTGAAGCGGCTGAACCTGATACTATCGTTATCACGGGTGATATTGTTGACCGCCGGACGCCGTATTTAAAACGTGCAGCGGTTTTAATCGAAAAAATTACTGAAATTCAACAGACGTTTTATATCACGGGTAATCATGAGGCGCATTACAAACATTTCAATAAGCTTTATGATGTGATCGGCAGGTCCGATGTCCGCAATATTACGAAGCACAGCGCGGTGCTTGAGCGTAATGGTGAAAAAATTAATCTTGCCGGTATTAATGATGTCTGGTTTTTTGGTGATGAAGTGAATCCGAAGACCTACCGGAATTTCCAAAATGAGCTGACGGCTAAAGTGAGTGAGCTGCCTCATGATTTTACAGTGCTGCTTGCACACCGTCCTGAGCTGTTATCGATCTACAGTAAGAATGATGTCGACATTGTTTTTTCGGGTCACGCGCATGGCGGGCAGATTCGTCTGCCGGTTGTGAAAGGTTTGTATGCACCGCATCAGGGTGTGAATCCTAAGTATACAGAAGGTATGCATGAACAGAACGGCACAACGATGGTGGTAAGCCGCGGTCTCGGCAACAGCCGTTTCCCGTTCAGAGTATTTAATCATCCGGAAGTTGTAGTCGTTGAATTGAGGGCTGAAGCATGAATGAAATAGTATCATACATATTA
>CANRKV010000201.1 GCA_947631305.1 uncultured Jeotgalicoccus sp. | reverse complement strand
CTTTTCATGAATTTGATATGTCTGCACTTGGAACAGAAGTTGTGATGCCGATTGTGCATATGCCGGAGTTTTCACTGGCAGGGGCAATTTCGATTTCAATACCACTGGCACTGATGATTTTAAGTAATGATGCCACGCCGGCTGTCGGTGCACTAGAACGCAGCGGTTATAAGGTACCGACGAATAATATTTTAACAGTGAGTGGTATTCTTTCAATATTCACAAGTTTCTTCGGAGGACAGTCAGCAAACGTTGCAGGAATGATGACAACAATTGCTTCTGATGAAGAGTCAGGTGAAGCTGATAAACGTTACGTCGCTTCAGTGATTTCGAGTATTATTATGCTGATCTTCGGACTGTTTGCCTGGGCACTCGTACCGTTAATGTTTGAACTGCCGGAAGCGCTGATGGCGATGCTCGCAGGATTTGTTTTAATAGGAGTATTTGCTTCAACAATGAGAACGAGTTTTTCAAATTCAAAATATACGATGGCTGTGGTTTTTACATTTATTATATCTGTATCAGGCATTTCAATATTTTACGTCAGTGCACCGGTCTGGGCACTCTTAATCGGAACAATACTGGCAAAAGTGGTAAGGAAATAAAGAAAAATTTAGCGATTCCTTTTCTAATATAAAACAGACAGTTTAATAATCAATTTTAGTAATGCTGAACTACAACCGTTGACAAAATGACAACGGTTGTTTTATATTGTCTAAGTACTTTTATATAAGCGACTTCATGGAAAGATGAAATATAAATAAAATTTATACTTATGGTTTATTGGCGGGGGACTTATTCATGCAGCTTATCGGAAAATTCTTTTATCGATTAAAAGATGATTCAAAATACGTAGATTTTACTATTATTATTACATATATTATTTTAAGTTTAATTGGGCTGGTAATGATTTACTCAGCCAGTATGGTAATGTCCATGCATGAAAACAATAATCCAAAACTCATATATTTAAGTCAGTTAAGATATGTCATTATTGGTTTTGCATTTGTCTTTACGATGACCTTCTTCATGCCAGGTAGTATAATAAAAGATAAACGGTTACATGTCTTTTTAATCACGACTATCTTTTTAATACTTATTCTGACACATTTTTTTGGAGTGGAAGTGAATGGCAGAAGACGCTGGATAGATATTCCACTAGCCGGACGCATACAACCTTCAGAGTTTTTTAAAATAGCACTGATTCTGTATATGGCATATATTTATAATCGTAAACGGAAAAGCTTATCAGCAATAAAAATATCAAATTTTTCACCTCTTATAATGGTAAGCGTCATTTCGGTTCTTGTACTTTTCAATGATTTTGGAACCTGGGTTGTAATTATCTCCATTATCATCGGTATCGTTATGTACTCGGGTTTTCCATTGAAAATTATGTTTAAAGTATTTGGCGCTGCGATTTTAATTGTGTCTTTATTGGCTGGTGTACGCTATTTATTAACCGGCAAAATTTTATCAGGTTATCAGCTTGCCCGCCTTGAAACATTTATGCACCCATTCGAAAATTCTGAAGGAACTAGTTATCAATTAACTAATTCATTAATTTCAATTTCACATGGCGGTATTACGGGAACAGGAGTTGGTAATGGTGTGATGAAGCTTGGATATTTACCTGAACCTCACACTGATTTTATATTTGCCGTTATAGCAGAAGAACTTGGTTTGATTGGTGTTGTTATAATATTGTTACTGTTCATGATTCTGGTTTTTAAATCACTTCATTATGCATATAAATCAACTGATCAATTTTACGGGTTACTCTGTATAGGAGTTGGAATCTATATCAGTGTTCAAGTGTTTTTGAATCTTGGCGGTATCTCCGGACTTATTCCATTAACAGGAATACCTCTTCCGTTTCTGAGTCAAGGAGGCTCTTCATTTATCAGTATTTCCATTGCGGTAGGACTTTTGTCCGTTGCAGCTAAACGTATTAATAAGAATCAATCATAAGACTAACGATATTGGAAAGGCGGAGTGAATATATGTCTACAGAAAATTTTGGCAGTAAATTAAAAGAAATAATGAATGAACGTGGAATATCGATAAGGAAGTGCAGCAGGGAAACCGGCATTGATAAGGGAACTATTTCACGCATTATAAATGGAGAACGGAAAGCTAATATCCAACATTTGAATAAGTTTTCCATTGCTCTGGAAGTGTCGCTCACAGAGCTCCTGCATGCAGCTGACTATGTCACAGATCCCGTTGAATCCCCTGGTTCCTCAGAACTTCAGTCATCAATAGATGGAATTCAGAAGACATTGAAAGAAAGTAATTATTACGATGAAAATTTTAGTATTGATGAAGTTCATCAAAAGCTGACACAATATGAAAATTATGCTGATACTGAAGAGGGTCAGCGGACAATCCATAATCAGTTTAATAAAAAACTTGATAAAGCAGGATATGGTGGGCCTTTTATAGATCAGCTAAAAGATTTTTATCACCATTTTGAGGAAGGTAAAAAACCTGGATATAAACTTGCTCTTATGGGCAGTGCATTATTATATTTTATAGTTCCTGTAGATGTGATACCGGATTATATTTTTCCGATTGGATATTTGGATGATGCGGTTGCAGTAAAAATAGTTTTAAAAGCATTGTCACTTTAACGTGAGTGTCTGTTTATATTAGTAAATTTGATATGTCATTACTCCAGAATTCCAGTGTTCTTAGCCAGTGTCAGTCCATCTTTCACAACCGACACTTTCACATCTTCATAGTCGTATAAATCACCGTCGATATTCATTTCTTTTAAATCTCTGGTTTTAATTTCAACTTGTTCTGCAGTTAGATACATCACCTTTGGATGTTTCGTAATATTTCCTGTGAATGCCAGATAGATCAGCTGCACGATGTCTCTAATATTAATCGGTTCAATATTTAATATGTGAAGCAGTCCATCATCCGGTTTTGCTTCAGGCAGCAGTTTTTCAACGCTGCCGACTGATGAAATTTTAGAGGCAAGCGTAAATACAGAGTCTATCTCCATTTCGAGCTTATCTATTTTAATACTGACACGGTAAGGGTTTAGTTTTATCAGCGTTCTGATTCCTCTGATTAGGTAGGCCAAACGGCCCATTTTATT
>CANRKV010000200.1 GCA_947631305.1 uncultured Jeotgalicoccus sp. | reverse complement strand
TTTCTTCAATATTATTTGAAGCCATAATAATAAATACAATGAGTAAGGCTAGACTGATCAGCATCAAAATGAAAAGAATAATTACAGTTATTTTAGATTTGTTTCTTTCTTTCATAAAAATATCTCCTAGTTTACTTTGACTTGATTATATCATTCAGTGAATGACCAGGAGAGATTCCATTACTTATTGTCGAAATTTATTCATAAGATTCGAGACAAATATAATTGCCCAATCGCTATAACGTTAATATTAAGTCTTTCTATATCACTATTGATTGTTGCTTGTTGTGTTTTTGGGATAAACGATTTCTCCATCATCCTCTATAATGGGCATGGCACCCCATTGGCCTAACTTATGCGGCACTATTTCTATTTCCTCTTTATTATTCACTATTATATGATCTACATTCACATCGTGTGCAGCCAACCAGTTACTAATGATTAAACGATGACATCTCGATGGATGACGTTCTGCACATAAAATAGCCACTGTATTTTCCTTAGCTTCTTCCATTAATGAATTGATACCTTCTTTGAACTCATCAGTCAGAGTATAATCTGCGTAATTATGAAATGATTGATTTTTCCAGCCTTCATTTAGAGTTAACCCTACAATGCCCGATTGTTTTCTTCGTCCTCCCAGCAATGTATTATGAAAATATTTTATATTATTATTTTCTAACCACTCTTGAAATGATTGCTGATTGTATTGCGGATGTTTTTTACTTTTAGGAAATGCACGCACATCAGTCACTAGTGTGACATCTGCTGTTTGTAACATTTCCAAAAATTTATCTAATGAATAATCAAAATGGCCTATAGTATAAATACGCATGGAATAGCTGCCCCCCATAGTTTTTAAACGCATTAATTGTTGTTTATATTATACACAACTTAAAACTCAGCATTTCGGGTTATCAATGGTTGAATTTTCAAATTTAAAATAAAATCTATTCCCTTATATTAATGACAGGGTTAAAGTTAAAGGGTATATACACTCCGATAAAAATAAATTTTAAATAAAGTATTCAGGAAAGGGGAAACACAATGAGTTTAGAAGATGATTCTACAAATGCTTTTTCTCCACGTTCAATAATTTCCCTATTAACTCTAATAGTATTCATAGGCATATTGATATGGTTGAGTTTTAATGTAAATGTCCCAGAACCTGAAGTCTTACGAGAGATGATTCAAGGCTACGGCTGGGCAGGCTGGCTGATTTTTATCGGCATAACAGCCCTGATTGCCATTACCCCAATTCCTGTCACCATCCCAGCCCTGGTTGCAGGTTCTCTATACGGTGTCATAGCTGGCAGTTTGTTCTCTTTTACAGGCATATTGATCGGTTCCTGGATTGGGTACTGGTTAGCCAGACTTACCGGGCAGGATTTGACATTCAAGCTCCTTGGCCGTCATGGACCAACGGTTGAAAAGTATTTGAGTAACGCAGGCTTCTTAGCCATGTGTACAGCAAGACTGATGCCGGGCTTACCATATTGGCCCGTCAATTACGGTGCAGGTGCCTTAGGCGTCAGTCAGTCTGCCTTTTTATCAGCAACTTTTATTGCTTCCATTCCGGGACAAATTTCACTCGTCGCCCTTGGTGCCTTTGCAGTCAATCAGTCTCTCTTTAACGGCATCATTCTGGTCACTGCTTGGATTACGGTACTCGGATCCACATGGATATCTTACCGTTACTGGCGAAATACACGTAACGGCAATAAATAATTATTTAGTCGCATTCCCAAGTAATCAAATACTTTGAACAATACTTTTATACTTCTTATAATTAAATATACAAAGTAATTCTAATGAGGAGAATCGCTAATGAAAATTGAATTTGTACATGATGTAATCTGCAGTTTCTGTTTCCCGATGTCACACCGTATGCGCAAAATTGATGAAAAGTATCCAAAGGTGGAAGTAACCCACCGTTCATTCGCACTCGGCTGGGGAGCAGAACAATTTGAGAGCATGTTCGGTTCTCACGAAGCAGTTAAACCTGAAGTGATGGGACACTGGGAACAAGCCAATCAAAATGATGATTTAAAACGTTTTAATATTGATGGCATGAAGGACCAGGATTTTTTATTCCCAACTTCTAAAAATGCATTAATCGCAGCGAAAGCTGCTGGGATTGTGGGCGGTCAGAATGCTTACTGGGAAGTATTTGATGCGCTTCAGCATGCATTATTCACTGAAAACCAGGACGTATCAGATATTACTGTCATTGATTCAGTAGTCAACAAGACAACATTGAATTTCACAGACTGGAAAAGTCAATTTGAAAATCAAGAGACCGAGAAAGAAGTGTTAAAGGATTTAGATTTCGTAAGACAGAATGGAATTAACAGTGTTCCGGCATTGATTATAGAAGATAAATATCTGATCAGCGGGGCACAGCCGCAATCGGTAATTGAAGACACAATCGAAGAAATCGCCAAGAAAGAAAATATTCAGCTGACCGGCCTGCAGCAGATGGGCAGTGATGCTGATGCATGCCGAATGGTTGATGGCCAGTGGGTATGTGACTGATTAAAAACGTTACGCTGTGAGTAGATGACCCCAGGTATTGGACCGGGGTCATTTTATTTTTCTGCGCTCAATCATTTTCCATGCCATCGGCCCTAGTACAAGTAGAATAATCAGCGGAATCAAAGAAACTCCGAATGTGGATGTATCGGTCAATCCATGATTGATGATTTCAATGAAGATAATCGCAAATACAATCATCGTACCGTTTGTTGTTAAATTGAGTAGCATTCTACTGTTCAAATAAAATTCTTCGATATTAGATTCATCCATACGTCGCGGATAATTGTGCATTTCCGGAAACCTTTCCAAGGCCTTGAGGCCAGGAATCAAGAATAGTGGTATAACAACGAGAACGATTATTTCATACTTTGACCCGTACCTGTTCACTTCACCATCTGCTCCGAAATGGGCGGGTACTTCCGCAGGTAAAGAGGGAAATGTGATGATCACATAAATTAAAGCTCCGATGAAAATGCTGTAGCCAATAATGTTTGCAACTCTTTCCAACATAGTCTTCGGAATAACCAGTTTTGGTCTTTCTTTCATATAAATTACCTCTCCTTAGTACTTTTCAAGCTTAA
>CANRKV010000199.1 GCA_947631305.1 uncultured Jeotgalicoccus sp. | reverse complement strand
GCGATAATGTAGCCTTTCATTATCTGATCGAGTTCAATCGTTTTAACGCCTTCATCCAGCGCTATTTTTGAAATTCTGCCGGCAATTCTTTCCTTCGCAACATCTCTGAACAGTTCAGGAACAGGGCTTACCAGTTCATTCAGCAGTGAGCGGGCGTCTTTATTCCATAAAGGCAAGGCTTTTTCTATGTAGTAATCCTGCCAGTCGAGTTCTGAATAGCCGTCTCCTTTAGGCATGCGGCGTAAAAACTTCCTGAACATGAAGAATCCGCCAATTGTCATCGCCCCGAGCATAATGAATGTCCATACCGCAATTAAAATCATAAATATATCAAATGACACTGTAATCACCTCTACTTACATCATATTATACATACCTTGAACTTTGTTTGTCCATTTAATAATTTGTGACGATATATAGTGTGAGAGGAGGTGGGAACATGATAAAGAAACTGAGTGCAAAGTTTTACTTCTACGCTGTCAACGAAGAAGGTAAAGAGGTTACAAAATCACGCTCGATTAACAGTCTGTCCAGTGAAGCCACTGATGCGGGGCTCAACGCTCTGGCAGCGATTTACGAGAATTTGACAGGGGAGCAGTATTCACTGGTTGAAAAGGTAGTTACGCATATCGTCGATTAAGTAAATGAACATTAATAAGAGAGAGGAGGAACATCAATGGATGAAAAATTAGTAATGGTATTTACTACAAATGTGGATAAAAGATTTAATCTGACTGTTAATAACCCGAAAGCAGGTATTACGCCTGCAGAAGTAGAGGCTGAGGCGGCGCGTATAATCGCAGAAGATATTCTGCGTCCTGTACAGGGGATTCCGGTTTCCCTGTATTCAGCGAAAATCGTCAACACAGCAACAACAGTTCTTAAGTAATATGGACTGGCTGCCGTTTGTGAGCGAGGTTGGATTTCCGGCTGTAATTACGTTTTTCCTGCTGTACCGCATGGAAACTAAATTAGACGATTTAATCATTACAATCCAGCAGCTCAAATAATATACAGACTCTCCCGGAGTTTTACCGGTGAGAGTCTTTTGTCATTCAGGAAGTATGATAAAATCAGTATAATGACTTGAAGAGGTGACTATAATGCGGATTTTACATACAGGCGACTGGCATATCGGCCGCAAAATGAACGGTCTCGATTTAATCGAAGATCAGGCATACATATTGAAACAATTAATGACTGAAATTGAAAAAAATGATATTGATATGGTTGTCGTTGCAGGGGATATTTTTGACCGTGCAAATCCGTCACAGCGTGCATTAAAGCTTGCTGACGAGACTCTTTATCAAATAAATATGACGCTCGAAAAACCGCTGCTCGTTATTAGCGGCAACCACGACAGCCGTGAACGTCTGAACTACGGCAGTGAATGGTTTAAAGCAACTGATTTTCATATTAATACGGATCTCGATCAGACACATATTCCTGTAAGCATCGGGGACACAGATTTTTATCTGCTGCCGCATATCGAAGTTCTTGAGGCGCGTAATTATTTTGAAGATGAGACAATTGTTTCCCATCAGGACGCCTACGATAAAATTATTGAAAAAATTAACGAGCGCCTGGAAAAAGAAAAGACAAACATATTAGTAGGGCATTTATACTTATCAGACAGTATTGAAAGTGATTCAGAAAGACCGCTGTCGATGGGGCTGAGTGAAGCGGTGAGTGAAGATACGTTCAGTAACTTTGATTATTCGCTGCTCGGCCATCTGCACCATCCGTTCGCGGTAAACAGTGAAAAATCATTTTACAGCGGGTCTTTATTAAAATATTCATTCTCAGAACATAAGCAGCCGAAAGGCTACAGAATTATCGATACTAAAAAGAAAAAAGTGTCATTCATTCCGCTGGAACCTAAACACGATGTTGTCGTATTTACCGGCGATTATGAAGCGGTCGTTAACGAGACGGTCACGTTTAAAGATAACGATGCGTATTTTAAATTTGAGTTATCAAATATGAGTTATGTAACAGAACCGATGAGTAAAATTAAAATGATTTATCCGAACACACTCGAGTTAAAACCGTTAATTGAAGATCGTTCATCAGAGCTTCAGACTGTGGATATGACTACGTCAAGTGACGTGGATATATATCAGTCATTTATAGAAACGACGCTCGACAGAAATGTAACGGATTTCGATAAAACGATGTTTAAGTCATATTTTGCAGGTGAACATAATGAAACTGATTAATTTAAAAGTTGAATATTTCGGACCGTTCGAAAATGAGGAAATTAATTTCAAGAGTCTTAATAATAAATTATTTTTAATCAGCGGACGTACCGGCTCAGGTAAAACAATGATCTTTGATGCGATTGTCTATGCACTTTACGGCAGTGCTTCAACGACAGGACGTGATGAGGAATCACTCCGCAGTCAGTTTGCACCTGTTGATAAGCAGGCTCAGGTTAAACTTACTTTTGAAGTGCGCGGTAAAGAATATACAGTGGAGCGTACTTTAAAATATCACAAACCCGGCAACAAAAGCGCAACACCGCCGAAAGCCGTGCTTTATGACGGCGAAGGAAATATTCTCGCAGGCAAGCTGAATGAAGTCAGAGATATGGTAGAGGAAGTTGTTAAGCTGAACCGTGAGCAGTTCAGAAAGATATTAATACTGCCGCAGGGTGAGTTTAAAGAGCTGCTCGTGTCATCGAGTACGGATAAACAGGAAATCCTCCGGACATTATTCCAGACCGGCCGTTTTCTAAACTTTGAACTCAATTTAAAAGAAAAGCTGAAAGAACAGTCAGCAGAAGCAGCCAAGCTCGATATGAGAATCAATGAGCGTGTAAAACATATACATACTGAGGATATTAATATTACCGAGCAGCAGGAATTTCCGAACTACAATATTGTGTTGGAATACGCCGATGGTGTGATTTTCAGTTATGAGAAAAAACTTGAGGAGCTGACTGAAGACGGCAAGAAACTGAAAACTGAACTTGAAAACAAAAAACAGGCATTACTTAAAAAAGAGCAGCATAATGAACAAATTAATAAGCTTAATCAGTTAATTGAATCGCAGGAAACTTTAAAGAGCCAGACCGAGTCAATCGATGCATGGCGTAAAGAAATAAAAGATTTTGAATC
>CANRKV010000198.1 GCA_947631305.1 uncultured Jeotgalicoccus sp. | reverse complement strand
CCGTCGTCGACGAGCAGGCCTTCCATGCCGAAAATCATTTTAAAATCATCATCGCCGTTCGTTGCGTTAAATGCGTCCGGAAATGCCTGCACGTTATTGTGATCCGTAATAGCCAGTGCTGCATGACCGTACTGTTTCGCACGTTTAATGTATTCTGTAACACTGGTCATGCCGTCCATCTGGCTCATCGTTGAATGCAGATGAAGCTCAACACGTTTCTGTTCTGCATTATCGCGTTTAGGTTTTTTATTGACCGCTGTTAAGTTGCGGATATTTAAGACCATATCTTTCGTAAACTCATCGTATTCCACGCGGCCTTCAATAATGACCCAGTCGCCCGCCTCAAGTACTTCAAATACTTCATCGTCGTTTTTACCGTGGCGTGAAAACATTTTTGCCATAATCGAATCCGTGTAATCCGTTAATTTCAGCTGCAGAATTTTACGGCCGCTCCGGAGGTCACGCACTTCTTTAGAGAAGATATGCCCTTCAATTTTCACGCTGTACTCTTCATCGAAAATATTTTCAAGCGGACGCACACCGTCGAAGTTTTGCGGCTTGCCGATCTGCTTCGGCACATTGCCCTGACGTTCAAGCTGTTCATCCTGTTTTTCCTTATCTGAAATAAACTGGGTAATGAGCGCTTCACGTTCGTCGCTGATACTTTTCTCCAGAGCTTCCGAGCGCGATGACTGCAGCTCATCGTCAATCGTTACTTCAAGTCCTTTTAAATGGATGCCGAAGTATTTATACGCATTTAACAGATTGCCGTTAATATGCTTATTGAAATGCGACTGTTCAATTGCATTTTTAACTGCGATATAAAGCACGCCTTCATTCAGCTTTTTATTGGTGCGTTCAAGCTGGTGCTTTATATTGTCATTGATCGACAAACTGTTGACCGCGGTCATGAAATAATCGAGAACAAGCTGCTCATCGAATTCACCCGGCGCCATAATCAGTTCCGTTTTCGCAATGTCTTTAAACGCTTTATTTATATTAGTACTCATCATTTGATACAGCGCACTTGGTATAATGCGGTCTGTTGTCAGATGGAATTGCCAGATTCTGTTATCATCGTCGACGACAACGCGTGACAGTTCGGCGTTTTCCAAATAGTTATTTTGAGTAATATTTGCCTGTTCAAGTAAAATCTTTAATTTATCGTGGCTTTCCAATTAGAAAACACTCCCAGTTAAAAATTCCATATCATGCATCAGTCTCCTTAGAAAAACGCGTAAATCTAAGATTTACGCGTAGTCATTGTCTGCAAGATATGATGTTAATTCTGTAATCTGCACTTCTGTTGATTCTTCTTCCTGACGGCCTTTCACTTCTACAATGCCGTCTTTCGCGCCGCGTCCGACGACAATTCTTACAGGCAGTCCGATTAACTCTGAATCGGCGAATTTAACACCTGCACGTTCATTGCGGTCATCGTATAATACACGATTATTTTTCGATAAAATATCATATAATTCCGACGCAGTATTTGTAATCGTCTCGTCTTTCGTATTCGCTGTAATAATGTGAATATCAAAAGGTGTGACTGATTTTGGCCAGAAAATTCCTTTATCATCGTGATGACTTTCGACGATTGCCGACAGCACACGTGAAATTCCGATACCGTAGCAGCCCATTAATACCGGTTTTGCACGGCCGTTCTGATCCAGTACGTTAAAGTTCATCGACTCTGAATATTTAGTGCCCAGTTTAAATACCTGACCGACTTCAATGCCCCGCATAAATTTAGCTTGACCTGAACCGTCAGAAACCATTTCACCTTCATTAATGAATCTGAAGTCAGCAATACCTGCCGCTTCAAAGTCGCGTTCGTGGTTCACATTTAAAATGTGATAGCCTGTTTCGTTGGCACCGACAGGATAATTTCTCATCGCTGCAACCTGGTAATCCAGGTAAACCGGAATTGATGACTCGACAGGGCCAAGTGAACCTGGTGAAGCATTCAGTTCAGCTGTGATTTCTTCGTCTGTCGCCATTTCGATAATTTCTGAGTTAAAGTAAGCTTTTACTTTAATGTCGTTTAATTCCTGATCTCCGCGGATAACAATCATTTTCAGTCCGTCATCAGTTTTAACAACCATCGTTTTAGTCGTTAACGTCAAATCTGTATTTAAGAATTCAGCAAGTTCTTTAACTGTGCCGATTTCAGGTGTTGCAATTTTTTCAGTATCTTTCATATCTTCAGTGCTGTTTTCAGCCGGAGCTGTACATTCTGCTTTTTCAATGTTTGCAGCATACGTGCTTTCATCTGTATAAACGATAGTATCTTCGCCGATATCAGCAAGTGCCATAAATTCATGTGTATGGCTGCCGCCGATGGAACCGCCGTCCGCTTCGACTGCTCTGAAGTTCAGGTCCAGTCTCGTAAAGATACGGCTGTATGCATCGTACATATCTCTGTATGTTTTATCGAGTGATTCTTCATCGATATGGAATGAGTATGCGTCTTTCATTATAAACTCGCGTCCGCGTAAAAGACCAAAGCGCGGTCTTAATTCATCACGGAATTTCGTTTGAATCTGGAATAATGTCAACGGCAGTTTTTTATAGCTTTTCAGCTCATCGCGGACCAGTGAAGTAATGACTTCCTCATGTGTCGGTCCAAGTGCGAACTCTCTGTCGTGACGGTCGCTGACTCTCATCAGCTCTTTGCCGTAAGCCTGCCATCTGCCTGATTCTTCCCATAATTCACGCGGATGAAGAACCGGAAGATGCACTTCGGCACCGCCGATATTCATCATTTCTTCACGCACAATATCCTGAATATTGTTCAGAACCAGCTGTGTAATCGGCAGGTATGCGTAGATACCGCGTGCGAGCTGTTTAATCATGCCCGATTTCAGCATCAGACGGTGACTTAAACTTTCGGCTTCTGTTGGTGTTTCCCTAAGCGTAGGGATAAACATTTGTGATTGCCTCATATTGTTTCACTCCTATAAGAAAAATGTTTTAATGTCGTTCCAGGTGACGAGCACCATAATAACCAGGACGAATAATACGCCGATTAATTGTATGTTCAATTCTACTTTGCGATTTAATGGACGTCTGAAGATTCCTTCGTATAAAACAAATAAAATTCTTCCCCCGTCGAGTGCCGGGATCGGCA
>CANRKV010000197.1 GCA_947631305.1 uncultured Jeotgalicoccus sp. | reverse complement strand
GTTTTAAATACTTCTGCAAGTTTCAACGGAGAGTAATGCATCATCATGACTCCGCCGGTCCCGATACGGATATTTTTTGTTTTAGCTGCTAAATGAGCTGCGGTAATTTCAGGAGCCGAACTTGCATAAGCAGATGTGCCGTGGTGTTCAGCCATCCACATACGTTCATACCCCAGCTCGTCCCCCAGCACCGCAAGTTCCTCTGCTTTTATTAAAGCATCCGCTGCCGTGTTGCCTTTAGTTATAGGAGCCTGGTCCAATATACTCAGTTTCATAATTAATACATCCTTTAAGTTATTTTTATCGATAAATAATCCCTTCTTAAAAGAATATCAATTAAGCTCTTGATTTAGAAACTAAGTGCTTGGAGATTCTCCTGCCGTTAAATAAAAATACTCCCCGATATTCAATTAAGAACACCGGAGAGTATTGACCCATATATCTATATCATTTTCAGCTCTTTATAATTTTAACTATTATGCGTCTGCAGGGTTAACTTGTAATTCAAGATTAATTTTAACATCTTTAGATACAAGTACGCCGCCAGTTTCTAATGTCTGGTTCCATGTTAAACCAAATTCTTCACGGTTGATTGAGAATTTAGACTCGAAACCGTAAACTGTCGGTCCGAAAGGACTTACGCCGCTTCCGTTATATTCAACAGGAATAGTTACTTCGTTAGTTACATCTTTAATAGTTAAGTTACCAGTCACTTCGAATTTCGAACCTGATCCTTCAACTTTAGTTGATTCAAATGTAATTTCAGGGTTGTTTTCTGCATCAAAGAAATCAGCAGAAGTTAAGTGAGCGTCACGGTCAGCTACATTAGTATCGATTGTTGCTGTATTTGCTTTACCAGTAATTTTTGCTGTAGTGAAATCTTCAATATCATCTGCTTCGATGTCGATTGACCATTCTCCGAAAGTACCTTTTACTTTAGTTACCATCATGTGTTTTACTTGGAACTCTAATTCTGAGTGTGCTGTGTCTGCTGTAAATTTAGCCATAATTAATTCATCCTCCAAAATTTTGTTTGTTGTTTAATGATTCGCTTTCGAACTATCACAATAATTATATTAATACACCTAGTTACAAAAAGCAAGTAACAAACTTAAAATAAATTAAATTTAATACATTTATTTTTATTTCTAAGTATATATGAGTCGATTGCCTATTTTCAGAAAATTAAACCTTTTTATCATATATTATTAATTTGTTGACCTTTATTTATTATGCGTGTATCCTTAATCTCATTAATTAAATAATTTCTTATCCAGAGAGGTGTAGGGACTGGCCCGTTGATACCTCAGCAACAGACCGTAAGGTACTGTGCTAATTCCAGGAGCATACACTGCTCGAAGATAAGCTGAGGACTTCCCCATCTCTTATCTTTACTGATAAGGAATGGGGATTTTTCAATAGGAGGATTTATATGACTGAACATAAAGGCAGTTTCGTCTCACTGCTGCCCTTGATTATATTTGTTGCATTATTTATCGGAACAGGATTAATCGCCGGAGATTTCAATGCGATGCCGATTACGGTCGCTGCGATTATTGCTTCAGTATTTGCGTTCTTTTTATACTTTAAGGAACCATTTAAAGATAAACTTTCAGCATATCTAAAAGGTGCAGCACAGGAAAATATTATACTGATTGTAGTAATTTTTCTGCTGTCCGGTGCGTTCTCGGGAATTGCCGGAGCCATGGGTGCTGTTGATTCTACGGTAAATCTCGGATTAACGTACCTGCCCGGCAGTCTTTTATTAAGCGGGATTTTCATCATCTGCTGCTTCGTTTCCTTATCTATGGGAACAAGTATGGGAACGGTCGTAGCCATCGCACCAATTGCGATCGGTATCGCTGATCAGACAGAAATCGGACTTGCACTTGCATTAGCTACTGTTATCGGCGGTGCGATGTTTGGAGATAATTTATCTTTTATTTCCGATACGACTATTGTGGCAACACGTACACAGGGAGTGAAAATGATTGATAAGTTTAAAGTGAACTTCTGGATTGTTTTACCCGGAGCAATATTAACAATTGTAATTTTGTATCTGCTGACTGCCAACGTCTCACTGGATCAAACAGAAAATTACGCGTTTAGTATTATCGAAGTTCTCCCCTACCTTGCCGTGCTGGTTATCGCACTTCTCGGAGTCGATGTAATAATCGTGCTGCTGAGCGGTGCAGTATTCGCAGGAATACTCGGACTTTTTACAGGAGCATTTGATGTACTCACACTGATTACAGCAGCTGGTGAAGGTATTGCAGGAATGCAGGAAATAGCGATTATTACTATATTAATCGCTGGAATGATTGGTCTTGTCAGCCATTACGGCGGAATTACCTACCTGCTCGATACGATAATGAGTAAGATTAAGACGAAAAAAGGTGCTGAACTTGGTATTGCAAGTCTAGTCAGTGTGACTGACGTATCGACTGCAAACAATACAATTTCAATTCTTATGACTGGACCGCTGGCGAAAAATATCGCTGATGAATATGAGGTGGATCCAAGGAAATCTGCCAGCATACTCGATACATTTGCTGCAGGATTCCAAGGATTAATTCCATACGGCGGGCAGATGCTTGCCGCTTCAGGTCTCGCAGCGGGAATCTCACCGGTAGAAATTATACCTTATTCAATCTATCCTATTCTGTTAATTCTCAGCGGAGTTGTGGCGATATTGATTGGCTATCCGAAGAAGTACTCAAAAAATGAAGTTAAATAGATAGAAGTTAATCGGATGCAGCGGTGCTGCGTCCGATTTTTTGTTGTCACTTTACAGTTTCCATAATAAAAAAACGGAATATGCTTATGCATATCCCGGTAAACCGCTATTCAAATATAATATCTTTAATCATGTGCATTTCTTTCGCATATATAGAGTCCTTAATATCCTCTACAGTGTTTTCAATTATAAAATATGCCTCTTTCGCCTCTGCAGCTTTTCCTATTTCAAACAAGCAGAGCGGGTAAACGAGACTGCGTACCGCAAACAGCACTCTGTCCAGCGGATGCTGGGCCTGCGGCCGTTCATACATTTTATACGAAAAGTTATCCACTACATATTCATAGTTTTGTTTATAATATGCCAGTTCCATGTCAAATACCGGCAGATACTGTTTAATATA